>NZ_FRAY01000008.1 GCF_900142475.1 Fibrobacter sp. UWH4 | reverse complement strand
ATTGCGGCGGTCAGAGTGGTCTTGCCGTGGTCAACGTGGCCGATGGTGCCGATGTTGCAGTGCGGCTTGCTTCTGTCAAAATGTTCTTTTGCCATTTTTTCCTCTTCTTCAGCAGAAGGTTTATCGCTTCGAATCCTAGGAACGGCGCGGGTTTAACGCATATTCCTGTTATTTCGCAAAGCATAGGAAGCGGTACTTTGCGAATTTTGCCGAACAAATTTAGCAAATTCAAGGAATTTTTCAAGCATATTTTTTTGTTTTTCGCCCAAAAACGCGGATTTCGGACCAAACGGAGGCGTTTTCCAGCCGATAATCCCCTATTTTTTTCACCATTTTTCCTTTTGTAAACATGGCGTTTTTCGCTAAATTTAGGCACTTCAATGATTTAGCGCGATGATAAATCCAGTTTATCAACACTTTAAACACATTCATCAACACCCCGGCAAAGCGTTCGCCGATTTATCCACAATTATTTTGTAAAAAGATTTTTACTAAATGAAATTTTACATTTCGACTCAAAAAAATTCCCGTTGCAAAATCATCCACGATTCCGCGAACAGACTAGGAACGATTTCAGTTAGGACTATATAATTTTACATTGGAAACCCGGAATATTTAACTATCTTGTCATCCACGTTGTTTGGGAAAACCGAGGAATAAATGAAAAAAAGAATTCTTCCGCTATTACTTTCCGCAGCCGCGATAGCCTTCATCTGTAACTGTGGCGAAGAAACGACTTCCAGCCAGGACGAAAAGAACGTGCCCGCACAGGCCTACGTGGTAACCGAACCCTCCTTTGTCTATGTCGAAGGCGGCAACACCTTTATCATCTCGCAGACCACGGGAATCGTCACCGACGTCCAGGGCAATGTCGTCGGAAATGCGGACCTCAACGCGGGCATTATCGTAGACCTGAACGGTGCAGCCCTCGCAAGCAACATCGATATCGCCACGCTCAAGGCGGTCAACCCGCCCACCGTGACCGCCCCCGCCTGGGCCTTCGCGGCAAACGACCAGGTTTACGTCATCTATACCGACGGCAACGTGACCGACGCGAACGGGAATCCTGTCGGATTGTTCGTCTACATGACCGACCCGACGACCGGCGCCATCGTCATCGACCCGGCAACGCAGCAGCCGACCACCATCGGAAACATCGTCGCCCTCGACGGCGTAACGCCCGTCTTCACGAACGTGGACCTCAGCACGCTCAAGGTGATCCTCCCGGCAACAAACGACAACCCGGTCATCGGCAGCAGTGCAAGCCTCGACCCGGCTTCTTCCGCGGCCATTCCGGCCTCCTCGGCAGGAATCCCCGCTTCTTCGGCGACAATTCCCGAATCAAGCTCCTCGATCAACCTCTCTTCCAGTTCGGCAAAGTCCTCCAGCTCCGCAAAGTCTTCGAGTTCGGAAGCATCTTCCAGCAGCCAGGCCAAGGCCTTCCAGATCAAGTACGTGAACGGCGGCAAGAGTGGCTCCGGCTACGCCACCCGCTACTGGGACTGCTGCAAGCCCCACTGCGCATGGCCCGAACACGGCGGCAAGGCAAGCACCTGCGACGCCAAGGGCAACAAAATTGAAGACAAGAGCGCAGGAAGCATGTGCGACGGCGGCAACGCAGGCATCTGCAGAAACCAGTTCCCCATCGCCGTCAACGACACGCTCGCCTTCGCCTTCGCGGCAACGCCGGGTGGCGAAAATAATTGCGGCAAGTGCTTCGACCTCGTATTCACCGGCGAAGGCAAGTACGCCACCGACCGCCACAAGAAAATCAAGGGTCACCACCTGATCGTCATGTCCAACAACGTTGGCTACGACGTGGCGGGCGGCCAGTTCGACGTCATGATCCCGGGCGGCGGATTCGGTATCTTCGACGGATGCTCCTCCAAGATGGGCTGGGGTTCCCAAGGTTCCCAGTACGGCGGCCTTCTCGACGAGTGCGAAAAGGAAACCAACTATTACGCAGCGAACTACCAGAAGTGCCTGAGGACCAAGTGTGAGAGATCCTTCTCCATGGACCCCGAAGCGAAGGAAGGCTGCCTCTTCCTTGCCGACTGGATGAACGCCGCCGGCAACCCGCTCCTTACCTACAAGGAAGTGGAATGTCCGCAGGAACTGATCGACAGGTTCTAACCTGACCCGAATTAGATTTGAAAAGGAATCCCGGTTTCGACCGGGATTTTTTGTTTCGGCCAGAATGTGACCTCTGTCGCGTAAATATATATCTTACAAAATTTTACGTGATTTTTCGAGACAATTAAACTATCTTTAAGTGCGGATGGAATTGGAAGGGCTTTCAAAGGAAAGTCTTGTTGGATTTATTTGAGGATGCTTATGAAACACCAATTCCTGAAGTCAGCTCTGATCCTGAGCTCCGTTCTCGCATTAACGAACTGCGACGAAGAGGCGACAAACGCCATCAGCAATCTGACCCCTGACGCCAACCTTCCCGCAAGCAGCGCAAGCGAAGCCGCAGTTTCTGCCAGCGAACCGTGCTGGATCATGGAAGCAAACGGTGCCCAGTACCTGGTTTACCCCGCAGGTATCGTTACCGATATCAACGGCCAGACCGTCGCCAAGGTGACTTTAACCCAGGATGAGACCGGAGCCTTTGTCGGCACCGCAACGACCTTAGATGGCACCCCCGTTTTTGAAATCAACACGGCAAATCTCCCGGTCGTGACTCTTGAACAGGTCGCTCCCGCGATTCCGGCTTCTTCTGCCACTACCCTGCCGCCGGCATCCAGCGCGACAGTTCCTGTGCTCTCCAGCGCAACGATTCCCGCGATTTCTTCCAGCAGCCTCACGACGCCGGTCGTCTTGAGCAGCTCCGCCACGGTCGTGGTTGTCAGTTCCTCTGCCGAACAGCAGCAGCCGAAATCCTCTGCCGCCGTATCGGGCAACTGCGACGGAAAATGCTTCGACAGCGTTTCGGGCAAGTGCGTCGATTACTACGCAGAACAGACTGGTTCCAAGGGCGAAAAGTACGCCTATGACAATACCTGCAAATTGAACTGCTACCATGATCCCGATGGCAAAGACTGCAAGAATATCTCCGGTGCAGCACCCGCAAGCAGCGCCTCTCAGCAGCCGAAGTCCAGCTCCAGCGTGAAGTCTTCCAGCAGCCAGCAGCAACAGCAGCCCAAGTCTTCTAGCTCCTCTGCAAAGTCCAGCTCCAGCGCAAAGTCCTCGAGCAGCCAGGGCAACATCAATTCTAGCTACCAGATCAAGTACGTGAACGGCGGCAAGAGCGGCTCCGGCTATGCCACTCGCTACTGGGACTGCTGCAAACCCCACTGTGCATGGCCCGAACACGGCGGCACCGCAAGCACTTGCGATGCTAGGGGCAACAAGATTACTGACAAGAGTGCTGGAAGCATGTGCGATGGAGGCAATGCCGGTATCTGCAGAAACCAGTTCCCGATTATCGTTAACGATCAGCTGGCCTTCGCCTTCGCGGCAACTCCGGGTGGCGAAAATAACTGTGGCAAATGCTTTGACCTCCAGTTTACCGGTGAAGGCAAGTATGCATCCACAAGCCTCCACAAGTCTCTCGTGGGCAAGCACCTGATCGTTATGTCCAACAATGTCGGCTACGACGTGGCTGGCGGCCAGTTTGACGTGATGATTCCGGGTGGCGGTTTCGGTATCTTCGACGGATGCTCCGCAAAGATGGGCTGGGGTTCCCAGGGTTCCCAGTATGGCGGCCTCCTTGACGAATGTGAAAAAGAATCCAACTACAAGGCGGACAAGTACAAGAGCTGCCTGCAGAACAAATGTGCAGCCTCGTTCTCCTCGGACCCCGAAGCCAAGGAAGGATGCCTCTTCCTTGCCAACTGGCTGAACGCCGCCGGCAACCCGCTCCTTACTTACAAGGAAGTGGAATGCCCGCAGGAACTGATCAACAGATTCTAATTTTAAATACATAATTTTTTATGAAGATCCCCGCGGGTAAAACCCGCGGGGGCTTTTGCTTTTACAGCAGCATATCGTATTCGTTTACAACACCGACGACATCGCAAGAGAGCTTTTAGGCGCGCGAGCCTCATTTTCACCTTAAAAGAGGCTTGAAAAACGCTCATTTTGGCGAAACATACCTATAAACAAGGCCGACAGGTGATTTTTATAGGTAAAAAAAAGAAACATCCGTCACGGTGCTAGAAAAATTGCCCCAAACGAGTACCTATAAACATCGCATAAGCCCCATTTTTATAGGTAATTTAGGTATTAGTTTGTACACAACGCCAGTCAAGCTCCCAAAAATGTACCTATAAAACCACAAGATTCGAGATGTTTATAGGTACGCTCCCCAAAAGGCATTCCCCAACTACCTATAAAGTCCTATTTCCACTTGTTTTTATAGGTACGCAGCCCCGCCCCCGTTTTATATATTTTGATATAAAGGAGTTTATAATGTTTGGGAATAACTTCAAAAACCGCATTACGCGCAGTATCACGGCTAACGCCGCGATATTGGCGCTCGCAACGATGGCGCACGCGACAAATGTCGCCTGCGTCGGCAACAGCATTACCGAAGGCTATGGAATCTGGGCCGACAAGAAATACCCCGACCACCTGCAAGAAATGCTCGGGAACGATTACACCGTCAGCAATTTCGGCGTGTCCTCAATGACCTTCGCGGGCGCCACCATCAAGGGCGGCGACAACAATTCCAGTTACTGGAAGACCGAAAAATTCAAGGCGGCCCTCGCCTCTTCGCCGGATATCGTCGTCATCGAGCTCGGCACCAACGACAGCAAGTACTTCACGGACAAATGCATCTGGGAGGGCACCGAAAGGTACAACTACCTTTACGGCCAGTGCGAAAAATCGCAGCTGTACAGCGATTACGAGGCGTTGATCGATACCTTCGCACACCTACCCACGAGCCCCGAAATTTTCGCGACGCTGCAGCCCTACAGCAACAACTGCGAGTGGGGTATCATGGATACGGCTATCGTAAGCCAGATCAACCCGGTTATCAAGGAAACCGCCGTCAAGAAAGGCGTGAACATTATCGACCTGCACACGCTTTTCCAGACTCCCGCATGGTTTTTGGACGACAGCGTGCATCCGAACGCCTCGGGCGCCCAGGAACTCGCGAAAATCGTGAACAAGTACATCGCCATGGCAAAACCCAAGATTGCGCAAAACGGGACGACACTCTCGGTGCAGGGGGACGCCTACGGTTTCCGCTGGTACAAGGCCGGCAAACTGATCGAAGGCGCCGACAAGGCATCGCTCGCCATTTCCGAAACGGGCACGTACAGGGCGCTCGTGAAAGTGGAAGAGGGCAACGATTCATGGCTCCTGAGCGACAAAATCGAGGTGAAGGACCTTTCGGGAACTACGGGAATCAGGCCCGCAAGGCAAACCGCTCAGCCGAAAATGCGAAAACTCCACCACAAGGTGGACGTGAAAGGGAGAATCGTAGACGGGAGAAAATAGCCGGATCGAGGAAGACGCAACTACATACGCCATTCTGGAAAGTGACTGACGGAATCCAGAAAAGTTGTGAACAGCACTTAAGGATGAGTGGCGAGGCTGTCGTCCAGGAAATCGAACATCGCCTTGTAGACATTGTCGCGGGCGGGTTCGTGCGAAAGGACCAAGTCGTGGAGGCCACCTTCGATTCTCTCGAGACGGACTTTTTCGCCGAGATGGGCACCGTATTCGCGGATATCGTCGACATTCAGCACGGCATCGCATCGGGTGTATTCCTCGCTCCAGTCATCTTCACGGTAGCTACAGCCGCTGTGCATCACGAGCACCGGAGTATTCAGGTGAAGCCCCTGCTGGATGCGTTCATGCCCCAGGTGAATGGCGCGGAGCCACCCCAGATCGATCGGGAGACTGCCGGGAACCTTGAGCAAGGTGTCATACATCCATTCGCCATCGTAATTCCTCAGCAGGCTTCGGTCGTAGTTGATGTTCTTGCTGCGGGGAATACCCACGTCCGGGAACCTAGAACCGATTGCCGAAAGCAGCGGGACGGCAAGGCGCCGCACCGGCCAGATGTAGTTCATCTCGAAGAAAGGACTGTTGAGGACAATCGCCGCGATTCCGGCACCGTTCCTGCGGTCGGCCGCATAAAGACATGCGATAAGTCCCCCGGTGCTGTGACCCATGACAACGAGGGGGGTAGCTTCCCCTTCGATACGGTGAATGACCGCGATGGCGGAATCCAGCTCAGGATAGTATTCCGAAATGTCGCGGAGCTCGCCTAACGTCTCGCCTTCGCGATGGGAACGGCCAAACTTGTGCAAGTCGATGGCATAGAAGGAATAGCCCGCGGAATCCATCTTCTGCGCCAGCTCCCGCTGGAAAAAATAATCGTTGAACCCGTGGATGTACAGGACGGACGCCTTCGAAATGCGGGACTTCCCCGCCGCGGCGCTGTCGGGACTTGCGACGGAAGCGGCCTGAACCGCGGAAACAAACGGATAGTGCACCAGCGTGGCGTGATAGTGCGAACCGGCACCTACATCGAGGCTACGGACGGTAAACGGCTCCCCGAGCAAGGCATCGGACAACCATTCGCGATCTTCCGCAAACAAGGCCACAGTGAAAAATAGAATAACGGCGCACCAAAATTTCATAATAGCGTAATATAGATTATTGTCCCTTTATACAAAATTATTTTTTAGATACAAACCTTTTTTATTTTAAGCAAACTATAGTTGGCGTGATTTTGGAGATTCCGTTTTTAAAATTACGGCATGTTCGATGACGATGTTCACAAGAACGCAATGAAAGAGTTTATCGCTTTCTTGAGGACGATGACTACCCAGAAAAATATCGCCTTTTTCAGCGATGTTTCCAGGGAATATGTCCGTGAACTGGGAAATGGCGAGAAAATACCCACCATCAAGGTATTTTTCAGCATCATCGAATCCGCTGGCCTCGACCTGCTCGAAGGAACCAGCCTCTACATCGATCTCTTGAAAAAACAGAAAATGACCCTCGCTGCCGACAGGAGCAAGGGTCTGGATTATATCAAGAAACTCAAGGCGAAAAAAGACAACGCCAAACGCGGCACCTAGAAGAAGTTCACGTTGAACCAACCCGTCTTGCCGTCGGCAGACAGGGCGATGCCGCAAGCGACCTTGGTGTAGCTCGCGCTGCGCATGTTCTTGTAGTGGCCAATCTTACTGAAGTCGGCGGCGCTATTGAGGTCCGCCTTGCCACTTTCGACGAGCTGCTTTTCGCTCCACATCATTTCGAGGTAATAGTCCGATACGCCCGTCGCATTCTTGAGCCAACTCGCGGTAAAGTTCGGGCCGCTGTTCTGCGCACTTTCACCGCAATCACCAAAGTGACCATGAGCCTTGCCCGAGGCGAGATCGGCAGCGGCCTCATCGTCGGTACAGGTCTGCTTTTCTTCGGCAGCGAGAGTGAGCGGCGGCATGTCCTCGGTCGCACGGTATTCGTTGATTTTGGCGAGGCAGTCCTCGCGCCAGCCCTCGTTGAAGAACGCGTTTTCGGATGCGGAGGATTCAGGTTCTGCGGACCCGGAGGAAGAAGTCTTCTCGGAGGCCGAAGAACTGGAGCCGTTTCCCGTAGGAATATTGAACGAAATCTCGTCGCCGGTATCGATATGGGCGTTAGTCCCCGACGAATCGTCGGAGCAGGCGAAAAGCCCGAAGGCCAGGGCGAACGCACAAGGGGCAACGGCAAGTTGCGCGAACCATTTTCTAGACATCATCAAACTCCTTTTTTGCGGGAAACCCCGCCCTTAATCTGAAAATATAATTCTGAAAGGAATTTGGCAAATAATATTATCCTGGAACTTTATAGAAACAGGACATCCACAACGATGGAGACAATCAGGTAGGCAATTCCAAGACCAATACCCCACCTTTCCCTGCGACGGTATTCCTGCGGCTTATACCTGGGAGCATCCACTTTCAAATTTTTCGCGCCGACTTTCCCGAAGATGACGATATAGGCTGCCACATAGACCACAAAATACGGTAACAACAGAACCGGCCATTTTTCAAAATATACGGCGTGACTCAATGCCCTGTCCGCCGTCCTGATAAAAAAATTGATAGCAACCAGACTGAAAAAGAAATGAGCAAGCGCCTTGCCTTTCAATGCCTTAAAATGCACAATGGAAGCAATTAGCGGGCCGCCCAGAGCCGCACTCCACATGAATTTTCCTACCGGATGTTCCCCTTCTACGGATTCTTCCGAATCGGCGTCAGCACTCCCCTCTTCCTGCTCCAGAATTTCTTCATCCTTGTCATTGCCCTCATTCGGCGCATCACACCAAAGGCACTTTGGCATGTCATCCGGAAAATCCTGTCCACACTTTTTGCAAATCATATCCTACCCCCATTTGGTTCGGTAAATTTCTAAGCCCAAGGAAATCTAGAAATTTTCTATTTTTACCCCCGTGATTCAAATTCAGAACGTTTCGAAATCCTTTGGCGTGCAGGTCCTTCTGGACGGCGCCTCGATGCTTGTAGGCGACCATGAGCGCGTGGGCCTCGTGGGCCGCAACGGTTGCGGCAAGTCGACACTTTTCAAGATGATTCTCGGGCAGGAATGCCTCGACGGCGGCTCGATAGACATCCCGAAAAAATACACGCTCGGCTACCTGCAGCAGCACCTGAACTTTACGCACGCCACCGTGCACGAAGAAGCCTGCAGCGTACTGAAGCCCAATGAAGACGGCTGGATCGAGGAACACAAGGTCGAAGCGATTCTGTTCGGTCTGGGTTTCGACGAAGAATCCATGCACAAGAGCCCTATGCTGTTATCCGGCGGTTTCCAGATCCGCCTGAACCTGGCGAAGGTACTTGCGAGCGAACCCGACATGCTGTTGCTCGACGAACCGACCAACTACCTGGACATCGTGTCGATGCGCTGGCTCAGCCGATTCTTGCGTAGCTGGAAGGGCGAAGTCCTTTTGATTACCCACGACCACCACTTTATGGACGAAGTCTGCACGCATACCGCGGGCATTTTCCGCCACAAGATTCGCAAGGTGAAAGGCTCCGTCGAAAAGCTCCGCGAAACCGTCGCCGAAGAAGAAGAAGTCGCGCAGCGCACGCAGGAAAACGAGGCGAAGAAAAAGGCCCAGCTGGAACAGGTCATCGAACGTTTCCGCTACAAGGCCGCAAAGGCCGCCATGGTGCAGTCGAAAATCAAGGCGGTGGCAAAGCTTGCAACCGGCGAACGCCTCACCCACGAACGCAATCTGGAATTCAGCTTTACCGAAGCGGGCTTCCCCGGCAAACGCATGCTGCAAATCAAGGGACTCTCTTTCGCCTACCCGAACCGCGCCGAAGACGGCACCGTACAGGGAATGGGACCGGAGCTCATCACCGATTTAACGATGGAAGTTTTCAAGGGAGACCGCATCGCGATTATCGGCCCGAACGGACGCGGTAAAACGACGCTCTTGAACCTGATCGCCAAGGAGCTCTCGCCCACCGCCGGCGAAATCAGCCACAATCCGAACCTGCAGATCAACTATTTCGGCCAGACGAATATCAACCGCCTGAATTTAGACAACACCGTCGAAGAAGAAATCGCCTCGGCCATCGAGGAAGTCGCGCAGAAAAGCCGCGCCCGCGGACTTGCAGGCCTCATGATGTTCAGCGGGGACGCCGCGTTAAAGAAGGTGAAAGTGCTGAGCGGTGGTGAACGCAGCCGCGTACTCCTCGGAAAAATCCTGGCGAGCCCCTGCAATATGCTGCTCCTAGACGAACCGACGAACCACCTCGACATGGAAAGCATCGAAAGCCTGATCGACGCGCTCGACGACTACGAAGGTACCGCGATGGTGGTGACCCACGACGAAGAACTGCTGCACGCGTTTGCCACAAGACTCGTCGTATTCGACGGCGGCAAGTGCCGCGTTTTCGAAGGCACCTACGCCGACTTCCTCGAAAAAGTCGGCTGGGCGAGCGAAAAGAAACCCGGCGGCTCTGAATCGGCCAATATTAAAGTTTCAAACATCGACGTGAAAACGGACGGCGGCAATGCTTCCGCGAACAATGCCGCTGGCGGCGCTCCCCGCGCAAAAGAAGACCGCAAGGCCCGCGCCGACTATATCGCCGAACGCAGCAAGGTCATCAAGCCGCTCGAAAAGAAACTCGCGAAACTCGAAGAAGACATCGCAAAGGCCGAAGCCCTCGGCGGAGAACTCGAGGCTAAACTCGTGACCGCCTCCGAAACCGGCGACGGGAACGCCATCACGGCAATCGCAAAGGACATGGACGACAACAAGAAGAAAGTCGACCAACTCTACGAGGAATGGGAAAAGGTCAGCGCCGAACTCGAAGCCGCGAAAGATAAATATCCGATATAGCGAATCGCTTTCGGCCCACTACATAAAAAACGACCCTTCCGGGTCGTTTCATTTTTTAAGTAAACCTTTCGTCTATTTCTGCCGACTGCGCTTGATGCCTATGGTATAGGTATCGTCGCTTTCGCCGGCCTTGATGCGGCCACTCACGATTTTCACCTTCAGTTTCGAGATGTAGGCGCCGGTGCCGACCAGGCGGCCCTTGTCGCTGCGGGCATTCCATTCGAAGAAGACATTGCCGGGGTTGTCGTAGCAGTTGGACTTCTCGGGATCCGAGGCATTATAGAAAACGGTCTTGTCGTTACAGCTTACGGTACCCGTCGCCTTGTTCACGAAATTGCCCAGCTGCGAGAAATAGTAGCCTTCCCACTTGATCTTAATCAAGGCCAGTGCGGAATCCTTGTCGGCGCCGCTCGGCAACCCCATAATCATAGAAGTCGCAAGTTCACCGATGTTGAAATTCAGCAGGAAACCGGGCTTGCCGAGGCTATCGATGATATCGTGGACACTCTTGTTGGAGGGCACCGAAATCGCGACAATCGGCTCGGAATAAGGCCACGGTTCCGTCTCGTCGCCGACCGTCACGACGCCAGGCGACTTGATTTCCGTACGCTGTTCACCCACGATACGCACCTTCGGATTGTTCAGGTGAGCCACGTTGCCGCTCCTGTCCGTCAGTTCACCCGGAGCGATGCGCACATAGTCGCCCACGGCCGGGAGCACGCCCGCGGCGGTCTTCCTGAAATACACCTTGAACACGGTACCCATCGCATTGGCATCGGCACTGTTGATTTCCAGGGAATCCATGAAGTTCACCGTATCACGGTAGAATATGAACGCCGTCTTCCCGTTCGCAAGCTTGGTATCGATCCCTTCGCTCAGGTTGATTTTCACGGCGCTAACTTCCTTGGACACCGTCTCGATCGTCGCACTCAACACCACCGGCCCCACCTTGTCCTGGATCGAGGAATTCATCGAGAGCTTGACCTCTTCGCCGGAATCCTCGTCGGTATAGGTGTAATGGTACTGTAGCGAACCGGAATAAACCTGGTCAGAAACACCCGTGAACACATCTTCTCGGAGTCCCGCCGGGTTGTAGAGCGAAATCACCGAATCCAGGAGCACCAGCGGCCAGATGTTTTCCATGCCGACAGTCGTGTGGAATTCCGTACCGCCGAACGACCACGAAAGCGTATCGGGAACCACGTCCTTGAACGGCTTGCTGAAGGGTATAGACAAACTATCGGGAATGCCGTCGCCGTTCACGTCGTACATCGAGGCCTTCAAGGCAAACGGCACGGGAGGTTCCTTAAAG
Organism: Fibrobacter sp. UWH4; assembly: GCF_900142475.1. Taxonomy (NCBI): domain Bacteria; kingdom Pseudomonadati; phylum Fibrobacterota; class Fibrobacteria; order Fibrobacterales; family Fibrobacteraceae; genus Fibrobacter; species Fibrobacter sp. UWH4. Next base: position 105,145 of record NZ_FRAY01000008.1, on the reverse strand, counting down.
TGGATATTCGCCCAGGTCAGCGTATTGTTCACGCCGCCGCCGTCAATCGTGAAGAACGCATCGACCATGGCGGAATCACCCACCACGTAGAAACTCGCATAACCCAGCGAATCCGTCGAAATCGTCGTTACGCGCTGGTTGTCCTTGTCCAAGAAGCTCAGCGGGAATCTCGTGTTCAGGTTCAGTTCCTGCACGCAGTTCACGTCGGCACCCGATTCCATCTCGCCGCAGACAGTCGTCCCGAACAGGAGCGCCACCTTGATGGGCACCGTATCGGGATAAGTCACGTGCGCAAGGAGCGTATCGTTCTTTCCGCCGTCGCTTCCCAGCAGGTCGCCACGGAGCGTGTAACCCGCAGGATCGAAGAAAGCGGAATCCGTCACATGGAACACGTCCACGAAGGCGATATCCGGAAGCGGATACTCGGGCACCGTGAAAGTCACCACCTGGTACTGGCTGGGGTCCGACTGCAAGAAGCAATACAGGGCGTACTTACCCGGACTCAGCTTGCGCGAATTCACGAAGGCAGAAGTGTCGACCTTGAAACTCGCCATATTCTCGCTGATGAAAATGCCGCCGTAATTCGGCCCCGACTCAAGCGTCACGCCGTCGGCAGGGAGGCTTCCGCCCTTCAGGATAAACAGGGAAGGAGCCAGCTGGTCGCGGGCGCTCTGCACGCTGGACACGTCGCAACTGATGGACTTGTCGACCAGCAGCTGGTGGAACTCGTACTCGACGGAACCGTCCGTACTTTCCTTCTGCTTCGAGAAATAAGTCCTCTGCGTCTGCAAGTTGATAGAGGTGCGCATCTTGAAGTTCGCACCCGTCGCGTTGCGTTCGGAATAGAAAATGTGGAACGGATAAGTTTCACCCTCGACCAACTTCAGGCTCGGATCGTTCTTGCCGATGGTATCCAGGTTCACGGCCCCTTCTTCGGGGTTGTGGCAACCGCCGATATCCACCACCAGGCGGTTGTTGATATACACCCACACGTCGTCATCGCCGCGGAACTCGAAATACTGCCCCTTCACGTACTTGAACTCCGCCGTCACCTTCATGGCGTAGCTGTAGTTGTGCTTGCAGCCCTGATGTTCCTTGTACTTGTCGTTCTTCGGGTTCGGAATCTTGCTCGAAGAATCCGCCGTATAGAGATACTCGAAATCGTCAATCGGATAGAAACCCGGATGCAGGGAATCGCCGCAGGTACCATCCAGCGGCTGCGAAATGTCGGCCAGCCAGAAACCTTCCTCGTCCATGGTCAGGTCGATATCGCGACAGACGGAATTCTTGTACTCGTTGCCGTCCACCACGATCGTTTCGGGAATAAACCACTTCTCGATTTCATGGGCCGCCGAGCACATTCCCCACGGATACACCGACGAATCCACGCGGGCAGGCGCCCCGTTCACCAGGGTATCCTGCACCATCCCCTTCACAAGGCCTCCGCACTTCGCATTCGTAGCCAGCGTGCCCAGCGAATCAAGGTACGTCACCGTGGTGTAGTCGTTGCCGTTATAAATCCCGCCGAAATCCACGTCGATATTGTCATCGAAAGATTCACCCGCCCAGTCGACGACCATCGCCGAAATCTTCATCGAGGGGCAAATCCCGAGCACCTTGGGGTAAACCGACGAAACGCGGAAAGGAACCGTCGTCATCCACACCGTATCCGTCTCCGCAAAAATGGAATCCAGGTTGATCAGCTCGCCCGGGATAGTATCTAGACCGTTCCTCGAATAATATTCGAAGCCGAATGCCTGCCTAAAGTACACCTCCCAGGAATCGACATGCTTGTAAGAAATCCCCTGGTACCATCCGCAGGTATCGCTGCTGAAAGGCCCCATCTTAATCGTATCGTCGGGAACGATCATCATCGGAGTCATGTTGTCCCAGGGGCTCATCAGGCGAACCACCTTCGGTTCGAGCGGAGTAAACGAAAGGTCGAACTTGCCGCTGCTATTGGTAAACAGCCATGCCTCGTAGACACCCGTCGGGAAAAACACCGAAGCGAGCGGGCGCGCCCCTTCCGCAAAATACGTCACCTGCGGCCATTCGTTCTGGCAACGGTACAAGTTGAACTGCGCCATCGTGGAATTCCAGTTCGAAGAATTCACCGTCTCGGGCGCAAAGTCGTAACGGTACCAGTAAGGGTATTCGTCCTTCACCATCGGTGCGGGGTTGTTGACGATATTGTTCCCGACCGTGAAATAGACCGCGGTATCCCTGAACGAAGTATTGGTACGCCACGGGTGGTACACGTGCAGGGTACGCGTCGAATCAAAACATTCCCCCAGCGCGCCGATCTTGGAATCTACCGTCGCCCCCGCCGTGCCGTCCACGAAAACCGTATCCAGCACCGAGAAATAGTCGCCCAGCTCCACCACTCCCTGGGCCGGCACCGACATGTAGGGCGTATTCAGGCGGATAAAGTGGACGGACTGCAGCGGGTTACGCGCAAGCATCGCAGGAGACACCGCCCCGTAAAACCAGCCGCACTTGCTCGGGTCATCCTGCGCAAAACGCATCATCACCGAATCTTCGCCCAAAATCATCTGCGGCAGCGCCTTGTTGCCCCACGGACTCTTGAACCACACCAGCTTGGAACCCGGCGCCACGAACGACTTGGTATAGCTCCTGTCGGCAGGGTCGGTATACAGCCAGACCTCGGTATCGGTACCGAACAGCGAGGCCATCTTGAACTCGCCCGCCTCTTTCCACTGGATCCCGTTATTGTTGTTGAAGTTCTGGTCCGCCGTATTCGGGTAGATGCTTACCGTAAACGACATCCATTCCTGGAAATCCGAGACGTTCTTGTCCCAGGTATAGCTGAACCAGCCGTCGCCCTCGGCCGTCGTGATCGTCGGCGAAGTTTCGCCGTAAAAAGCATTGTAGCTCCCGCCGGCAGCACCCAAAATATGCAGAAAATAACCGTCCTTGGACGCATCGTTACGCCACGGCGACTGGATATGCACCGTAAGCGTCGCGTTCGCCGCCACGCACAAGAACAAAATCAAAGTATACACCCAAACCATGAGTTTCATCAAAACTCCTTTACTTTAAAACAAACAACTCCAACCTAAAGATATAATTATTAACTAAAATCGCTAAAAAAAACAGAAAAACGGCAGAAAAGTGTTGAACAAGCCACAATAAAACGGCCATTTGCACAATCTTGCTACAAATAGCGCAAATTTCTAGATTTGGGCCCGTTATGAAGAACTTGCGCGCCATTTTGATGCCGATTGCAATCCTGCTCGGAATACTCCTCCCGCAGGCGCACGTACTTTCGCCCCTGATGCCGTTCCTGATCGGCACCATGATGTTCCTCACCTTCGTGACCAAGATTCCGCCGCAGACCCACGGATACACCTTCAAAATCGAGGTGCGCGCCCTGGTAGTGAGCCTGATTCTAGTCGCCGCCATCGCAGGCATCGTGAAACTGTTCGACCTCCCGCGCGAAGTACTTTTGGGAGGCGCCATCATCGCGCTGTGCCCGCCCGCAAACGCCGCCCCCGCCATGGCCAAGATGCTCGGCGGCTCGGCCTCGCTCGCCCTCAAGATCTTTTTGAGCGGGAACCTGATCGCCTGCTTCTCTATCCCGCTCGTTTTTGGCTACCTGACCGGCACCGACGCGGAGCTCAGCGAAATCGCCATAAAGATCTTCAACACCATCCAGCCCATCATCAGCATCCCGCTCGCCTTCGCCCTCGGACTGCGCGCCTTTTACCCGGAACTCGCCGACCGCGCCGCCAAATACCAGAAGTACACCATGTTCGTGTGGACCTTCTCGGTGTTCGTCATTCTGGCGAAGGCAAGCTACGACATCCGCGAAATGGGATTCACGGAACTCTGGAACAGCGGCAAGCTCCCGATGATGGCGGGCATCTCGCTCATCCTCTGCATTCTCCTTTACGCCCTCGGCTGGTATGTCGAAAGGAACCGCCGCCCCATCGAAAGCGCGCAGAGCATGGGCCAGAAGAACACCACGCTCGTCATCTGGATTGCTACCCTGTACGCGGGCCCCGTCGTGGCACTCGCGCCCACCTGCTACGTAGTGTGGCAGAACCTGGTACTCAGCTACCTGAGCGCACGAATCAAGCCGAAAGACACCCCGAAATCGTAAGGGCGAAAAACTTCACTTCCCGCTCCTGGCTGCAGCGATCTCGGCGTTTATCTCGTCGAGCGTCATGCCTGCGGAGCCGGCCTTTTCGGCATCGGCGGAAAGTTGCTGCATGGTCCGGAGCATGCGACTCGCAACCGGGTTCGCGTTATAGAACACACGCCTGTCTGCGGCATACGCCGGAGCATCGGCCGAGGCGACATCGAACGGTATGCGGCGCTCGCGCACGGCTGCCCGCGCAAAGACATTTATGGCGGTGCTCATCGACATCCCGAAATCCTCGCACAGCTTGTCAAAGTCCTTTTTAAGGTCGCTGTCCATCCTGATACTAAAAGTCGTCTGAGCCATACATTCACCTCTTTTTTGCTAAAAATACATAAAAACAAACCAAAATGCAACCATTTGTGTTATAAAAGATGCTGCTACGCGCAGTTTGATGTGGCCGTATGTCTAATTTTTTCGATTTTTTAGACATATCCTATCCCATATGTATAAAAAAGCCCGTTTTTTATACACATTTTGGACTATTGCGTCAGTTACAAGGAATTATTTGATGGTAAACATTCTCGTGCACTATATGGCGTGGTAAAAAACAGCGCGTTTTATATGTTTGGAGAGAACATCTCCAAGGCGTTTATCCATGTCTCTTCAATGCAATATCGGCAAGGCAATCCGGGCGTTGCGCGCGCAGAAAGGCGTCTCGCAAGAAAAACTGGCACTTGAAACCGGCATCGGCCGGCGCTACATGAGCGACATCGAGAACGGACGCCGGAACGTCTCACTTGAGATAATCGAGAAACTCGCCGAGTTTTTTGAAATAAGCCCCAGTGAATTTGTCAAGAAAATCGAACAGGCAGACGAGCCTCCTCTCACCATTGATTCGCTCAAGGATTACCTCTGCGAGCTCGGGTATGAAGACGCAGTTGTCCTCGAAAGCCCCGATTATCTTTCGGCAATCGTTGGCGTAAGTGAAGATGGTCGCGTCATCTATTCGTACCCAAAAATGCTCCAACACCTCGCTTTAAACGAAGGGATGACATATGAAGAAGCCGCAGAATTCGTCGATTACAACACCATCGGAGCGCTGCCGTATATGGGTGAGAAAAAGCCGATAATTTTGAACGAGATTATAAGATAAAAACCATTAAATTTGAAAAGCGTCATGGAAGATAACATTTTCTTTATCTCTAATGCTCCCGGAAATACCATGCAGGCGTTTCTTGAAAAAGAATTGTCTAAATGTGAGCGGTTTATAATCAGTGTAGCGTTTATATCCAAAAGTGGGCTCGCCTCATTAAAACAGACTTTGCTTGAACTGGAGAATCGTGGTATTCCGGGAAAAATCCTAACAACGGACTATCTTACTTTTACAGAACCGGGAGCTCTCAGATCTCTCAGTAAATACAGAAATATTGAAGTAAAACTTTTCCGATGCGACAAAAACATAAAAGGGTTTCATACTAAAGGATATCTTTTCTTTAAAGAAAAAGTCATAAGCATCACCATAGGAAGTTCAAACCTTACAGGAAACGCTCTCGCAGTCAATAAGGAATGGAATACTTGTTTTTCAGTTGAAGATGATGCCTCGCTATACAAAAGCGTTATCGAAGATTTTGAATCCTTGTGGAATAGCTCCAACGCATTCCCAATTACAGAAGAAATTCTTGACGAGTATACACAAATCTATATTGAGCAGAAACGTATTGCAAGAGAATTGCAACAGCAAAAAATTGCACTTGAAAAAGATGCAGTAATTCGTGATTCTAAAAAATTCTCATTTGATCAAATTCTGCTGGAACCTAATTCTATGCAGATAGAATTCGTTCGAAAGTTGAACGAAATCCGCGCTATGGGCGAGCATCGCGCCCTATTGATTTCTGCAACGGGAACTGGCAAAACTTATGCAGCGGCATTCGCTTTAAGAGAAATTAACCCCAAGCGAGCTTTATTTCTGGTTCATCGAGAGCAAATCCTTCGCAAGGCGATCGAGTCATTCAAAAATGTGTTTGGTGATACAAAAACATTTGGTTTATATTCAGGCACATCTCATGAAATTGATCGTGATTTCATTTTCGCAACCATGCAAACGATGGCAACGCATTTTGAGGATTTTGCAAAACAAGAGTTTCAAGTGATCGTTGTAGATGAAGCCCACCGCGTAGGTGCAGAGAGTTATCAGAATATGATGGCATATTTCAATCCTGATTTATGGATTGGCATGACTGCATCACCTGACCGTACTGATAAATTCGATGTATACTCAGCATTTGACCACAACATTGCGCATGAAATACGCTTGCAGGAAGCCATGCGGCTGAACCTTCTTTGCCCATTTCATTATTATGGCATTACGGATATCTTTGTTGATGGTGAGGAAAAAGATAAACGAGATTTTGCAAGGCTTGTATGCGATGAACGTGTTGATTTCATTATCAAGAAAGCAGAATATTTTGACCATAGTGGAAATCGTGTAAAAGGACTTGCTTTCTGCAGCACCCTTGAAGAATCAAAAGAACTCTCAAAAAAATTCAATGAATGTGGGTATAGAACAATCGCATTATCTGGAGCAGATTCCCAAGATACAAGAGATAATTGTGTCAAGCAACTTGAGCAAGATGAATGGGATGGTGGTTTAGATTACATCTTTACGGTGGATATTTTCAACGAAGGTATTGACATTCCGCAAGTAAACCAGATTTTGATGCTTCGACCTACAGAATCTCCCATTATATTTGTGCAGCAGCTGGGGCGAGGTCTCCGTAAGGCAGAAAACAAAGAATTTGTGATGATTCTTGATTTTATAGGAAACTATAGTAACAACTACATGATTCCCATCGCTTTGTCAGGAGACAGGACATATAACAAGGATAATATCCGACGTTATGTCCGTCAGGAAGTCAAAGCATTAGAGGGTGCCTCCACAATACATTTTGATGAAATTGCCCGCAAGCGAATTTATGAATCCATTGACTCGGCTAACTTCAGCGAGATGAAATTAATTAAGGAATGCTACAAGAACTTGAAATACAAATTGGGCAGAATTCCTAACTTGATGGATTACGAAGAATATGGTGAAATTGACGCCATGCGTATTTTTGAAAATGCATCTTTAGGTTCGTATCATAAATTTCTGAAGAAAGTCGAGAAGGACGAATACAAAGTTGATTTCAGTACCATTGAAGAAAAGTATCTGGAATATGTCTCAATGAAATTTGCAAATGGCAAGCGATTGCACGAGCTTCTGATTCTTGACGAACTATTAGGTGGAAATAACAGAAATGTCATGTCCCGAGTGATGAGTAAAATGCAAAATGATTTCAGCATTAGCGTCAACGAAAAAACTCGAAAGAATGTTGAAAACATTTTAACCGGTCAATTTGCGTCGGGGGCCGCTAAAGATACTTTTGCTGACGTTACATTCATTGAAAAAGATGGAAACGACTTTTGCATTTCCTCAAAGTTCAATGATCTACTTGACAATAATGAGTTCCGGCGACAAATGACGGAAGTCGTAAAGTTCGGTCTATTCCGCAACAAAAAATATTTTGGTCATCGCTACAAGGACACTTCATTCTGCCTTTACGAAAAATACACTTACGAAGATGTGTGTCGTCTTTTGGATTGGGAAAAGAGCGAAGTCTCACTGAATATTGGTGGTTATAAATATGATAAGAACACGCAGACGTACCCTGTTTTCATTAATTATGAGAAAAACGACAATATAAGCGCAACAACACGATATGAAGATCGGTTTGTAAACGAAGGAACACTTATAGCGATATCAAAATCGGGAAGAACGTCGAAATCAGAAGATGTAAAAGCAGCCATTGAAGCTGACCAACGAGGCATCAAAATGGATTTATTTGTTCGAAAGAATAAAGATGACCATACTTCTAAAGAATTTTACTATTTAGGACGTTTACATGCGACAGGCTCAACAATGGATTTTGTTATGCCCGAAACAACAAAAACGGCTGTTGAAATAACTTATAATCTTGAAACTCCTGTACGACAGGACATTTATGAATACTTGGTAGGATAAAATGAAGCGTATCGAAGTTGTAGCAGGCATCATCAAAGATGGTGATAAGATTTTCGCAACTCAGCGTGGTTACGGTGATTTCAAAGACGGCTGGGAATTTCCCGGCGGCAAGATGGAACCTGGCGAAACACCGCAACAGGCTCTAGCTCGTGAACTGAAAGAAGAACTCGCTATCAATGTTTCTGTCGGTGATTTTCTATGCACGGTTGATTACGATTATCCGACATTTCATTTGACCATGCATTGCTTTTTCTGCACGATTGTGGGTGGCAAGGCGCCGGAGCTTTTGGAACATGAAGCAGCAAAATGGCTAAGCTTGCCAGAACTTCATTCTGTAAACTGGTTGCCCGCAGATGTGGATGTCGTGAAGGCTTTGGAAAAGTAATTCTGCACGCGGTTCCGGGGTTTTAGGGGCGGAGCCCCTAGGCGAGGCGTAGCGGATGATACGGCTAGATGGCGGGTCGTGGCCCGCCATGACGGCGTAGCAGGAGCAAGGGGGATCCTTCCCCCGCCCAGGGTCGTCATAAGTCCTCGCTGGGTTTGTGTTAAAATACAGTCGGCGACGATGAAAATCGCAATTTGTACCTCCATTACCGATGCAGCATGTTCATTATCGTGCAATTTAGGTATATTGAAAGCCATGAACGAGGTAACATATCCAGCCCATCCACTACTAGATCGTGACAGTCGTGACTTCATGGAATCAATGATTGTCGCTTGTGATGATATTGGCGCGGACATAAAGAAATACCATTCTTTTCTAAAGTATTGGTTAAATCGCGTTCAACGGAAGCCAAGTGCCCAAAACGCCTTTTTATACGCTTTTAAGTTTTTCAGCAGCAACGAAAACAAGGGTATAGAACTAGACAAAGAAAAAGAGGCGAATGAATATCTAAAAGATCTGAAGTTTCATCTAAACGACCTTGGCTTAGTCGGTGAAAGTATGCGAAAGTTCATCGAATCTTTCCAATCTGATTTCCCGAGAAGTCAAATTAAAACAGAAGATATTGAATGGTTTCCAAAGCCGGGGAAAGAACAATGGACTAAGCCAGAGTATGTTGTATATGCAAACATTTTCAAATTTGCCTGGAGCGTCGCAAGACTTTGGCATCTATTCAAAAGTCGAGATGATTACACCCATATAAACCAGCTAAAGAATTTTTTATTCGTACTTTCTGAAAAAGAACCTCTTATTGATTGCGATTGCAAAGAAGCACAAAAAGTTCCAAACGAAATGCGCAACGCACTAAAAACGCTCTCCCCTGAAAATATCGAATTCTTTGACAAATATTTATTTTTCTTTTCCCCCGAATACTTGACATTAAATGAGATGTGCATGTTTTGGAAAAAGGCGTGCATTTCAAGCATAGAGGGAAAAACCGTCCAAACGGCTTTGAAAAAGCCCCTAAACAACATTTGGCTCCTTGGCCGTTTTTATCTAGTACATCCTTATACGCTCAATTTCTTTAATGGGGATCGAGGCTTTACAGATAAAGCCTTCAAGCAGATTTACAACACATCAAATCCCGAAGCAATAAAGAAAATCAAACAGATTCACCTTGACGAAATTGTTGAAAAAAAGAGAAAGCAGAAACAGTTAGAGTGGGGCGATAAAAAGATTTCCATATTTGAGGTTTGCGCGACAGTTTGCAGCGACAAAGAGTGGGAAAAAATTGAAAAACAATGTAAAGAGAATGAGATTGACGAAGCATATGAAAGTAATCCGAGTCGTGAGTTTTTAGAAGCAGCGGCCTCGTATCGAAGCAAAAATACTCTTTTAAATAAATTTGATTTTTCTAACAAACACATAAAAAAATGGGCTGCAAAAGAACCAAAGAAATTTAACACTCTTATTGTAGTGATTTCTGTCTTAGAATTGTTCAAAAAATGTGGTAAAGATGATTTTAGTATTCTTGAGGATTTGTTTAAGAATTTTGCCCTTATGGGGTTTGAAACAAATCTTATCATATCACAAGGCATGAATCATGAAAAAAATCTATTTCTGATTGCCATGAACGACATCGATGCAGAATTCTTAAAGGAACTGCTGAATATTCTTGTAGTTGTTCTGCTTGTAATTGCTATTCAAGAACTGTCTAATTCTTGGACGAATGGCAAGACTGACCGAACAAATTCGACAACTTGAAAATTTTGCACCTACTTTTTGAATCTTGATGAAAAGGTTTCTCCATTTTTTAACTTGAAAAAATGGTGCTTTGGGATTTTTCTGCAAATCGTTCTTTTTTAAGAATTTGAATCTATCTTTCTTTTCGCAATAAATCTTCGCAAAAGATTGTTGCACGAAAGCAATGCCGCTTTCGTTTTATCAAAGAGGTAAAAATGAAGCCCATTGATAATCATGCTAATCAGTGCAACGCAAATAAGGGTACTTCTGGCCACAACGCCCAGTACCAAGCCATGTTGGACAACCGTTCCCGTCAACTGAATCCTATGGATTCCAAGTATCAAGGGGGAAAGAAATAACATGTGCTCTTGTACTGGCCGCAATGGTCAAAAGAAGAATCTCTATTATTCTGAAGCTGCAGCTCGTGATGTAGCAGGCGAGCGAACGCGAGCGACAGGAATTAGGATGTATACTTACAAATGCCCTTCCGGAGAGGGATGGCACATTTCAGGACTTTATTAAAAGGAGGCCCATCATGGCACAACCACAAAATGACCCGAATAATGCAGGATGGCCTCGTGGCCACGGCGGAGGTACAGGCCCTTCTGGCAGTGGACGCGGGAACAACAATCCTCGTAAGTAAAAAAGTCCGCCTAACAGACTGGAATCGGCGAAAATTTCACATCTGGCTAAACGGACTATAAAAAGATACAAAACGGGCGTCGCATTTGCGGCGCCTGTTCTACATACGACATTAAAGCGGGGCGTTGCGGGGGCGGCGTTTGAGGCCCCGCAGAGGGGGTGTCCAGAAGACGGTTTGGACGCGGATTGGAAAGGAGATCCCCGCCTGCGCGTGGATGACGAGAGAAAGTCGCGGGGATGACAGTCTGCGGAACCCGCGGACAAAGCGGCTGCAGGCAGGGGGATTCTTCCCCCATCAAGTGAAAAGGCGGCGTCATTCTTCCATCAGTACCGCGATGTCGTCCTTGTCGAAGTCGGTGCCGAAGGCTTGCCGGTAGCTCGATTCCAGCGCCTCTCCGGGGGTGCAGTTTTCCCTGAACAGGACCATGCCGCTGTCCAGGCATTCCATGTCGAGTTCGCCGTCGGTGTCGATGCATTCCGGCCGGAACGTGGACCATAGGCAATAGTCGGTGAACCCTTCCCGGATGTCTTCTTCGAGCAGGTTGTCGCCGGTGCCCGCCTGGACTTTCAGGAACGCCTTTGCGCTCTTGACCCATGCGAGTATCGCGCCGCCGAACGTGTCGTTTTCCATAGTGCCTCCGCCCCGAAAGATAGATAACGCTAGTGACAGAAAATGACTTTTTAATTACGGCGAATTCGCCACAATTAATTTTCGAGAAATCTCTTGACAGGGGCCGCGCGAGGATGTATATTTAGTGAACGAATGTTCTAGTGCTCAAAATTTCAAATAGGGCGGTTTCACTCGCGCTAGCGAATAATCAGGAGGATAGAATGGCACAAATTAATGTTCAAAACACAAAAATAACTGTTTTGGATATAGACAACAAGGATTACATTTGTCTTACGGATATGGCTGGTGCCAAGGAAAATGATGTTCGTGCGGCCGATGTTATAAAGAATTGGCTTCGCAATCGTTATACATTGGAATTTTTAGGTACTTGGGAAACTATTCACAATCCTGGTTTTAAAGTGGTCGAATTTGACCACTTTAGGAAGGAGGCCGGATTGCCCACATTCGTGCTGAGTTGTAGTGAATGGATTGAGAAAACGAATGCCATTGGCATAGTCGTAAAGAAAGGGCGTTATGGCGGCACTTACGCCCATAAGGACATCGCTTTTGAATTTGGCTCGGCAATAAGTGTATCGTTTAAGTTGTATCTTATTGAGGAATTCCAGCGGCTTAAAGAAGAAGAGCAAAAACAAATTGGATGGAGCGCTAAACGGGAACTGGCGAAAATCAATTATCGCATACATACCGACGCTATCAAGCAGAATCTAATTCCTCCAAAGCTCACTGCACTGCAGAAATCTTTCGTGTATGCTGATGAAGCAGATATGCTCAATGTTGCAATGTTCGGAAAGACTGCCAAGGAATGGCGTGATGAAAACCCCTTGCTGAAAGGTAATATTCGCGATTACGCTTCAATTAACCAGCTAATTTGCCTTTCTAATATGGAAAACCTGAATGCCGTTTTTATAAACGACAACCTCTCTCAATCTGAACGCTTGGAAAAATTGAACAAAATAGCTATTCAACAAATGACGGTCCTTGAGAATGTTGACGGACGGAAGCTGTTGATTGAGAGTAAAAAGTAAAAAAGCTATGTCCACAATTCTCCTCAAGAACATATACAAAGAAGGAGAATTGGACAAGGACTCAACTTGTAAGGAATATTTACAAGTTGCCCATGAAGGATGCAGAGAGGTAACAAGGTCGCTAAAATTCTACAACCATGACGTCATCATCTCTGTCGGCTATCGAGTAAAGTCAATCGCCGGAACCCGTTTTCGCCAGTGGGCGCTTTCAGTCCTTAAGGACTACATGCTCAAGGGCTATGCCGTGAACCAGCGGAAGATTTCGACTGATTTGCAGATTGCGGACCGTCTGCACGAACAGCGGCAACTTATTGAGAAAATCCAGGAGAGCATGAAAGGACGGTGAGAAATGAAAAACAGTTGCTTTTACACGTTGTTTATATTATATTTTGTAGTTGTATCAACTGCGAGGCACATATGGCAATGTCAATTCTACAAATCCGCGTAGACGATAATCTCAAGAACGAGGTGAGCGACCTGTTCGAAAGGCTCGGGATGGACATTCCGACCGCAGTCCGCATTTTCTTCAAGCGGGCTATCATCGAGAGGGGACTTCCGTTCAACGTGAACAAAATCCCTTCTGCCACCACGCAAGACAACAGTCGGCTGATGCAAGCCCTGTACGCGCTCAACGACGAGGCCCACAAGAACGGAACCGCCGGGATGAGCGAAGAGGAAATCGAGGCCGAGATCAAGGCGGCTAGGGCCGAGAGGAAAAAGAAACATGGTGTACGCAGTCGTTGATACAAACGTCTTGGTTTCTGCCGCACTGGCAAAAAACAGGGGCGAATCCATCCCTCTAAAGATTTTTCTAGGCATTGCCCAAAAGAAGTATATTCCCATTATTGACAGCAATATTATTGAGGAATATCGGGAAGTCCTACAAAGGGGAAAGTTTAATTTCTCGTTAGAGTATCAGAATTCTTTTATTGACGAGATTTCAAAATACGCGGTCAATGAGCCGGTAAAAGAGTCTAATGTTGTTTTGCCAGATATGGATGACAAGATTTTCTACGATGTAGCCTTCGCTCATCAGGATAAGAAAGCCTTTCTTGTGACGGGGAATTTAAAACATTTTCCAGGATGCCCTTTTGCAATATCGCCCAAGGATTTTTACGAACTGATTAGGCCTACTCCGTCGGGATTTGTCGTAAACGAGCCTCGCATTGGTTACGACTCATCCAAATTGATGCAAGCCTTGTATGCGCTCAACGACGAGGCTCACAAGAACGGAACCGCCGGGATGAGCGAAGAGGAAATCGAGGCCGAAATCAAGGCTGCAAGAGCGGGGCGTTGCGGGGCCATTGACTAGACCGTCAAATTCTCTACCAAGCTGGTAGAGAATTTCTCTCTTTTTTTTGGCCCTTTTCGATTATTTCACCAGGATTCTTGCGGTACGGACGCTGCGGGCGCTTTCGATGCGTACTACGTAGTTGCCCTTGGTCAGGTGAGCAAGGTTGAAGCTCTTGGAAGAGGCTTCCGTTTCGGCGAAAGATTCTACCAGATGGCCCATCATGTCGAACACCTGTACGCGGAGCATGGCAGAATTCGGCATGGCAACGGTCAGCACATTATTCGCATAGCCAAACTTCACGCCGCTCTTCGCCACAGTCGCAATCCCGGTAGTCTGTTCGCTCGAAGAAGATGCTTCGGAACTTGAAGAAGATGCGATAGAAGAGCTGCTTGATCCAATCACAACATTAATTGTCGCCTTGGCGCTCGCCTTGTTGTTATCGGCGCCGGTGACTGTAAGCACTACTTCATACGGGCCCCTAGCATTTTCGCCAACCACCCCAGTAACAGTCACAGTGCCGCCATTTTTAGCAAGACCGTAACCGTCGCCTGGGAAATTCGTAAGCTCAGGATTGGAGCCGTTTTCAACCTGGAAAACAATCGGCTTAATAGAATCGCCGGGAGACAGCGTCTGCGATTCATTTTGAACGACAGTAACCTTTGTCTCTACAGACTCGCGAGTCACTTCAACGTTTGCAAAGGCGGTATCATTGTTGTTTTCGCCTATTGCAATAATTCTTATCGTGTATAACCCACCCTTCGAATTTTCATCGACAGTTCCACTGCACGTGAGCTTACTTCCTTCTACACTATACGCAAACGATCCTTTTAACGATCCTTCGAACTTAAATGAAGATAAACTTTCATCGAGACGAACATTTGCAAACTGGAACACAACCGGTTCAATCTCATTGCCCGCCAAGACCTCCTGACTTGTATTATCACTAAAAAGTTTTATTGATGTGCGAGCCTGGCCACCTACCACGGCAATCGTTCCTGACACGCTCTTTTCATCATTTTTTTCGTTCCAAACAGTGACTTTGTATTCATAATCACCGGACATTACATCGCTATTTACAGAGCCGACAATCATGATTTTTTGTTTTTTGCTATCAAGAGTCTTTGTAAGTCCAAGCGGGAGCTCACTCACGCTATAACGAGTTATTCCCTCGTAGTCGAAAACGATAGGCGTAATAGACGTGCCCGCCGTGACGGTCTGGTTCACGTTACCGCTACCTTCATTCCATTTTAAAGACAACGTTTTTTCTTTTTCCAGTACAGTGAATTCGAACTCCGTCTTGGCGAATTTGCCTTCGTCGTCTTGTACCAGGATATATGCTTTGTACGTACCAGCGGCAATATCACTTCTCATCTCTCCTGCAATTTCACAAACGGGCCCCATAGTCCATCTTTTCGACAAACCAAAATTTTCCAAAAAGTTCGTCGAGGAATATTCTGGTACACTATTTTCGTCAAGGCCAGTATTTTCATATAGAATTTTAACCGGTTCAATATCATCGCCAGCATACACCGTCTGGGCAAGTTCCCCTGACAGAACCTGTTGCGTAATCTTTTGTGAAGCCACATATTCTTCGGCAAAAACGGTTGCAGCAAAGAACAAGACTATTGCCAACGAAACCAGTTTTTTCACAATTTTCTCCTCTTTCTTGTGATACGAATCTACTTTAAAAAATAGAAACTTTTGAGGAGACTTGTGAACTTGTATTTATTCTGCCGTGAACCCTTCCAGCACTTTATACAGCAGGGTGTAAAGCGTCTTTGCTTCAGTGTCGGAGAGGTTGACGCAGCTGGCCATGGACTTGGGGACGCCCGCGGCCTTGCACTTGAGCGATTCGCCTTCGGCGGTGAGGCTCACGGAAAGGCAGCGCTCGTCGCTCTGTTCGCGGGTGCGCTGGATGTAGCCCTTGGCCTCGAGCTTTTTCAGGAGCGGGGTGAGCGTCCCGGAATCAAGGAACAGCTTCTTGCCGAGTTCCGAGACGTTGCACTTCTTTTCTTCCCACAGCACGAGCATCACGATGTACTGCGTGTACGTGAGGTCGAGCGGTTCCAGGTACGGGGCGTAGCGGCGCGTGATCTCCTTGGACGCGGCATACAGCGGAAAGCACAGCTGGTTTTCGAGTTTTAGCTGGGGGCAGTCCATGGCAGCTCCTAGAGCAACTTTTCGACGCAGGCGCGCACGGCGTCCATGTCGGCGGTGGGTTCGAAGCGCGCGACCACGTTGCCTTCGCGGTCCACGACGAACTTGGTGAAGTTCCACTTGATGTCGGGATTTTTCTTGTAATCCTTGTCGATGGTCTTGAGCAAGAGTGCCATGGCGGCGGCCTTCGCGCCAAAGCCGAAACCTTCGAAACCCTTCTGCGATTTCAGGTAGGTGTAGAGCGGCAGCTCGTCGGGGCCGTTCACGTCGGACTTTTTCATCTGCGGGAATTCGGTGCCGTAGTTGAGCGTGCAGAATTCGTGGATTTCGTCGTCGGTGCCGGGGGTCTGGCCCTTGAACTGGTTGCAGGGAATGTCGATGACTTCGAAGCCCTTGTCGTGGAAATCGGAATACATCTGTTCGATGGGCTTGTAATGCGGGGTAAAGCCGCAGCCGGTCGCGGTGTTCACGATGAGCATCACCTTGCCCTTGAAGTTTGCGAGCGGGACCTGGTTGCCCTTGCCGTCGGTGAGCGTGAAATCGTAGATGGTTGCCATGATGAGCCTCCGTTTTTTATGGATGTCGGCGCTTGGTTGCACCGTATTTAATTGTGTACAATCTAATTTTATAAAATTTAATTCAAAAAAACAATAGGGGAAAGCAAAAAATATGATTTTTTTTGCGGATCTCTTTTGTTTCCCCATGCAACGCATCAATACAGGACCAAATTGTTGATATCCGTTCAAAATACATACATAATATAAACATTTTATTAACATTAAAAATATCCACCCCCAAAGACTAGAGGTGGACTGTTAATAAATTTTGGTTTTTTGTTTCCGCCGCGGAATATGCAGGCGGAACTTTTTCGTTAAAACTTCACGGTACGCGGAGCCGCAGTGAAGCTGTAGAACGTAGCGGTCGCATCCTTGAAGTAGAGCGTTTCGGTATTGTCGTCGTCGGGGGAGTACATCGACTTGAGCTCGGGGTAGTGCTCCAGCATGTCGACCTTCGGTTCGCGGCGGTCGTCGCGGACGAGTGTTCCGGCGACGCGGACCCATTCGTTACCGGCCTTGTTCATCGCGCAGATTTCGACCTTGCCATTCTTCTGGATCTGCTTGGAACAGTCCTTGGACTTGCCGGTCTGGATATAGAGCTTGCCCTCGAAAATGTTGGCGGTACCGAACGGGCGAACACGCGGCTGGTCACCGTCGGCCGTCGCGAGGAAATACGCACCGCAATCCTTGAGAAATTTTACGACTTCTTCCATGAGAATCTTCCTTTTTTAAAACAATTCATACCGGACATTCTCCGGCTTTCTACTTGAATTAAATATACAAAAATAGTAGGTAATGACCAGTGAAAACTCCAATGATTTCGACAAAGCGCCTTAAATCACGAATGAATTCATCTCGTCTCAACCCCTTCTTACCGTCTACTGCCTACTGTTTCTCTATACAATTTTTCCATCTCCTCGCCAAAACAGCAGAAAATGACCTTCTTGACTTTTTGCGCCGGGAAGTCCCGAACCGTCTTCACGGCAATCTCGGTAGCGGCTTCCCAGGGGTAGCCATAAACTCCACAAGAAATAGCGGGGAAGGCGACCGTCTCGCAGCCGTTCTCCTCGGCCAAATCGAGACAGCTTTTATAGCAAGATTCCAAAAGTGCAGGTTCGCCATGTTGACCATCCCGATAAACTGGCCCCGGAATATGGATCACAAACTTCGCCGGAAGCCTGAACCCGGGGGTGATTTTCGCCTTGCCCGTCTCGCATCCGTTCAGGGGGATGCACGCCCTCAAGAGTTCCGGACCTGCCGCCCGATGAATGGCGCCATCGACACCGCCACCACCTAAAAGCGAACAGTTTGCTGCATTCACAATCGCATCTACAGTCAGCTTGGTGATGTCGCCCTGGATAACTTCAATCTCAATCATATTGACCTCCAAGAATAATATAGATAATTAGCTATTCGCAGTCAGGAATGTCATTCTGGAGTGCAACGATAGAATCCAAAGGAACTGATGCAACAGAATAAATTGAAAAATGTTTCACGTGGAACTTTAACAACAATTTTTTATATATTAGAATTATTGGAGGTTAGTCTATGAAATTTCAAATATTCACATTTATCGTTATAACGATGGTGGCATTGTCAAGTGCGCAACTCCTGCCTCCAAAAAAAACGGAAAGCATTCCGAAAATCGATAGTGCCCTTGTATTCAGGGTCAACTATGGCGACGAATCGGCTCCGATAGACGCTCCTCAAAAAGAGGAGGAACCGACAACGGAACCAACCAGAGGAAAAAGCCATAGCGGTTTCGATTTCAAGAGTTCCTTGATAATGACAGGAATTTGCGCCACCGAAACAATCCTTTCAAAAGGGGCAAGCGCCAATTCCCTTTGCTTTCGTGGCCAGCCGTAAGGTTCTAAAAGAATGAAAATTGAACACGTCGCCATCTGGGCGAAAGACATCGACAAGGTCTGCGAATTCTACCGAAAGTATTTCGGCGGGGTAGTTCACCCGATTTACCACAATCCGGCAAAGCAGTTCACTAGTCGATTCGTCACCTTCGAAAGTGGCGCCCGGTTGGAGGTGATGCACCGCCCCGACATCTGTCTAACAACAGGTAACGCAAATGAAGAACATCTCGGTTTTGTCCATCTTTCCTTTTCGGTCGGTTCAAAAGAAGAGGTAGACCGACTCACCCGGCAAATGTCCGATGACGATATTCGGGTGTTAGGGGAGCCCCGGACCACCGGCGATGGGTACTATGAAAGCGTCGTCCTCGATCCCGAAGGCAATAGGGTAGAGATTACTATCTAGTACCACATTATAAATAGCATTACTAAAAAGATTGCAGCAACAAGAGAGCAACACATAAAAGCTTCCCTAAAAGACGTTCACTTTTAATATAGCTTCATTACCCTGACAAAGATTGTCAAAATGAAGTTCAATGTTTTATTCACCTTGCAATGTTGGGAGCTCTAACATTTTTTATGCGAGGAATATAATCAACATCAAAAATGTTCATCGTCTAGACGAGCCTGGCTGCGTCGGCCAAGGCGGCCTTTCGCAAAAGTGTGCAAATGAGTGTCGCATCGGCAAATTCATTTGCCGATATGACCGAATGAAGCCACGGACGCCATAGGCGTCAACTCCGAGTTGGGTTCTCTCCTTACGAAGACCATGCGCACTAAACACTAAAAGTGCTAAGTGCTGTCCGCCCTCCCTGCATTTCTTTTCATTTAAAAACTATATTAAGTGATATGAGGAGAATGTTCCACGTGAAACTTAAGGTATCATTCATCATAGTTATTATGGCATTTTTGAATGCCCATTCGGTTGATTGCATCCGACACACGTTTGATTATTTCGCAACGGACTTTCAGGATCACGCCCTCATCATGCCCGGCGAAACGTTGCCGGATAGTCTCTATCAGGAGCAAAACGGGCTGGTCTATACCATCAAATATCACTGGACAGGCAATTACCTCGACAGTATGAACCTGTACCAATCTTGCCTTGCCCGCAATGTCGAAAAAAGATCCACCTACATTCCCGATTGGGAAATCGACTCCACCAAGGTCGGCAAGGTCACGAAATACGACTGGAAATCTCTGAAAGACGGATGGCACTTTACGGTCTACCGCGGAAAAGATTCCGTCTATATCGATAATGACAATGAACAGCATCAGATATTCTACCTCAAAAACGATACCATTTACGAAGTCAACAACTGGGTTCCCAGGAATTTAAAAACATACCGCGACCCGAACAACGAAAGCAAGTGCAGCCGGAAAAGTGACAAAGGATTCATCATCGACACCTACGAATATGAAATGAAGGGAAACACCCTCATCCAGAAATCAATCAAGTTCGACCACAAAAAGTACTTCAAAGCCCCCGGCCCCTGCATGGGCGGAAATGAATATACCACTATATATTATAGGAAGTAACACTCACCTCACCATGTTGGGACTTTGACTTTGTCAAAGTCCTACACCCATCGGTCAGCAAATGAAAAAATGCAAGCATTTTTTCGCTTTCTGACCTCGGTTGTGTTCCACGTGAAACCTTATGAGGCGAGTGAAGCAGAAACAAGCAAGCTTGTTTCTCCCCGCAGAGGATAACTCAACTACGAAACTAAAGTTTCGAGTTTCGTATATATTTCCGAGCCGATTAAGGTAGGACACGAAGTGTCCCAACATTTGCGTGGAATACAATCAATATCAAAAAATGCTCAATGTCTGGACGAGCCTGGCTGCGTCGGCCACAACCGATCAAGGCGAGTGCCGTGGCCATACTTGTATGGTCATGGCTGAGCCGTAAGGTTGGCGCTTGCGCCAGGAATGGGAGGGTGCAGGGAGGGAACCGTGCGGCCTTCGCATAAGTGTGCAAATGAGTGTCGCATTGACAAATTCATTTGTCGATATGACCGAATGAAGCCACGGACGCCATAGGCGTCAACTCCGAGCTGGGTTCTCTCCTTACGAAGACCATGCGCACTAAGCACTAAAAGTGCTAAGTGCTATCCGCCCTCCCGCAAATAAAAGAATTATTCTGATTTTCTTAAGAAGTGTGAATCCTATTCACACAAAATCCACATTTATCAAAAACTTATCCACGGATATTTTTAAAAAGTGAAAGGGCGCCCGCCCTTTTTTCTTGTATTCACAAATCATAATACTAAATTATGTTCGGAATGTTCTATCAAAAATGTTCCACGTGAAACACAACCAAGGTTTCCAAGCAAAAATGTGCTTGCACATTTTTATTTGAGAACCGCAGGGTGTAGGACTTTGACCTAGTCAAAGTCCCAACATCTAAAAGATGTTGTTTTCACCGAATTCAAATTTTTAGGTTTTCATTGAATTACAGAGAAAACAAAAATCAGCAGAATCTCTTGAACCAGTTCCTAGCGGAACATGGTGTGCAGCTGTCCGAAGATGTTCTGGGCAAGCTTTATGATTTTGCGGACTTGGTGGTAAACACCAAGCAGTTCGGCAACCTGATTTCGGCAAAGGACTCCGAAAAATTTTTGAGCCGCCACATCGCAGATTCCCTCGTTCCCTATATATATATAGTGAAGGGTGGATTGCAAGACAATTCAACTCCGAATTCCTCACTCCTCAAAGCGACCGAAGGGAGCGACCTCATACCCCACACCTGTAAGTGGGCCGATATGGGTGCCGGTGCAGGTTGCCCGATTTTCCCGCTGGCCATCGTGATGCCCGAAGTAGAATTCTTTGCCGTCGAACCCCGCCACATGCGCGTGGAGTTCATGAACTTCGCCAAGGAAAAACTCGGTCTCAAGAACTTGACCGTCGTGGGCAAGCGCTTCGAAACTTCGGGACTTGCCTATCTGGATTTTGTGAGTTGCCGCGCACTCTCGACTTTCGAAAACGACTGGGAACGTGCCCAGCCGGGACTCAAGCGTGGCGGTAAATTCATCACGCTGAAAAGTTTCAACAATATTGTTCACCTGGAATCAAATCCGGAAGTACACATATATAAATATGCACTCCCGCAGGAAGAACAAGTTTACGCCTTAGTCACTCGAGGTAATGAATGAGTAAAGTGATAGCAGTCTGCAACCAGAAAGGTGGCGTGGGCAAGACCACGACAGCCGTGAACCTGGCTGCCAGTTATGCCGCATTGGAAAAGAAGACTCTCCTTATCGACATGGACCCGCAGGGTAACGCGTCGCAGGGTCTCGGCTACAACGAGATGCAGGATGTGGATATCCACGAAGTCCTGAACATGGCCGACAATCCGGACAATATTACCTACGACAATATCAAGGAAGCTATCCTCGACACGAGCCTCGACTACCTCAAGGTCATCACTTCCGGACCGGATCTTGCCGTCATGGAAATTGAACTGGTGAACGCCATGAGCCGCGAACATCGTCTCGAACGCGTGATGAATGTTCTCAAGCAGGCTTTCGAATTCATCATCATCGACGCACCCCCGAGTCTGAACCTTTTGACGCTGAACGTGCTTACCGCCGCCACCAGCGTTCTGATTCCGGTGCAGTGCGAATACTACGCCCTGCAGGGAATGACCGAACTTTTCAAGACGATCCGCGAGGTCCAGAAGAACCTGAACGCCAACTTGAAAATCGAAGGTGCATTGCTCACCATGTACGATTCCCGCCTGAGCCTCTGCAAGCAGGTCGCCGAAGAAGTCCGTGACAACCTGAGCGATACCGTGTTCCAGGCAATGATCCCGAGAAACGTGAAACTCTCCGAAGCACCGAGCCACGGCAAGCCCGCCATCCTTTACGATGTGCAGAGCAGCGGTGCGCAGGCCTACATGAAACTCGCCGAGGAAATACTAAATAAGGGAAAATAAGTTACTAGTCATTCTCGAGCGAAGGGAGGCCAGACAGCACATAGGTACTTGTATCTTAGTGCGCATGACCTTCAGGGGAAATCCAATACTGGTTCCCGTCGCTACGCTCCAGGATGACACATTCGTGTCACTCTCTACTTCTAACTGACAACTAAATTATTATGGGTAAAAAGTCTTTAGCACTGGGTCGCAGCCTTTCCGATATCCTTAAGGATCATTTCGCTCCGGGAGCATCCGAAATTCAACAGTCCACACAGCCCGGTGAAAACAATTCACAATCCGTCGAAAATAGTGCGCAAAACAATGCCGCTAATTCTGCCGCTGTTGACAACTCCGAAAAGATTGTTGAACTGAACGTAGAACTCATCGACCCGAACCCGTTCCAGCCGCGCAAGATTTTCAGCGACGACGAACTGGTGGAACTCGCCGAATCCATCGAGCAGCACGGGCTTATCCAGGCAATCGTCGTCCGCAAGGTTGGCGACCGTTACCAGCTGATTAGCGGTGAACGCCGTACCCGCGCCACCAGGCTCGCCGGACTCCCGACCATCAAGGCCCAGGTTTACGAAAATGTGGGCGACAAGGCGATGGCCGAATGGGCTCTTATCGAAAATATTCAACGTGTCGACCTGAACCCGGTCGAAGTGGCCCGTTCCTATCAACAATTAATTGACAATCACGGTTACACGCACGAAGACCTGTCCAAAATTGTGAGCAAGTCCCGCTCTGCAATTACCAACAGTCTCCGTCTCCTCAAGCTCCCGGAAGTAGTCCTTTTGTGGATAGAGGAAGGAAAAATTTCCGGCGGTGCCGCACGCGCCCTTTGCAGCGACAAGATCGAAAATCCCGAAGAAGTCGCGAAGCGCGTCATCGAAGAAGGCCTGAACGTCCGCCAGATCGAGGCGATTGCTAGGGGAGAAGATCCGGCCCTTCGACAGGCTCAGGGACCTGATGAATCGTCGCAGTCTGCCGAAGTGGAAGCTGACGAACAGCCGGAAGTCCACAAGCCCGAAGTCGAAGCCAAGCCTAAGCCGGAACTCAGCGCCGACATGAAACAGTTCGAGTCCCGCCTCGAAACATTCTTCGGTACCAAGGTGCAACTGAACCCCAGCGCTTCCAACCAATCCAGGGGTACTATCGTTATTAACTATTATTCCATGGACGACCTCACCCGAATCCAAGAACTCATGGAAAACCGATAGGCGAAAATGAAAGGCAAGTACTACATCGTCCAGATTATCCCGGAAGATTCCAAGGAAATCAAGAAGTACCGCGTCAACACCAAGTGGTTCACGCTGCTCAAGATTTTCCTGGTCGTAGTTGTAGTCGCGGCGGGTTTCATTATTTATAATGCGGCCCGTATCGGGCACACGCTCGTAAACTACGAAAAAATCCGCACGGCGAACGCCCAGCTCGTAAAGCAGAACGCAAACTACGAGGAACTTTTCTCGCGAATTGATTCGCTCTGGGTCCTGGAAGAACGCATCCAGAATATCCTCGGTACCTTCATCGAGAACGATTCCAACAAGATCAACAGCCTGATCGACAAGAACCGTTTCGCCCATACGCCCTCCGAAAAGATCAACGTCGACTACGAAGGGATCAACGGCTGGAAACCGATGGAAGAAAAGATCCGTCTGGAACATATCCCGAACGTGATACCTGTCGTCGGAATCGTGAGCAAGAAATTCAGCGAGGAAAACGACCACCTGGGCACCGACTTTTCGGCGCAACCGGGCGACCCCGTCTTCGCGTCGGGTAGCGGCATCGTGGAATTCGCCGGATCCAAGGATGAACTCGGGAACACGATTGTTATCAACCACCAGAACGGGTATGTGACAAGTTATTCACACCTGAAGGATATCCGTACCCGCAAGGGCCGCACCGTCGGCAAGGGTGAAATTATCGGGACCGTCGGCAATACCGGAAACTCCAGCGCACCGCACCTGCATTACACCATTACGCAGAACGGCAAGGAAATGGACCCGGAACTGTTTATAAACTATTAAGCATTTACAAACCAAGAGGAAAAAATGGCTACAAAAGAACAGGAAATCACTCAGATCGGTCATAGCGTGACCATCAAGGGCGACATCAGCGGCAAGAGCGACGTCCGTGTCGCCGGCACCATCAACGGAAGCATCTCCATCGAAGGCGAGCTCATCGTGGAACGCCAGGGCCTGGTTGAAGCCGAAATCAAGACGACTACCGCCGTTATCGCGGGTACGGTCAAGGGCAACATCGACGTGAGCGAAAAGCTCATCCTCGAGAGCTCCTCCCAGTTCGTCGGCAACATCAAGACCAAGCAGCTCATTATCCAGGAAGGTGCCATTTTCCAGGGTAACTGCCAGATGGGTCTCAGAAATGCAGGTGAAAAGCCCGCCCCCGCTCCCAAGAAGGAGATCAATCTCTAATTCACACCTATACTATTATTTTCCGTATATTTATATAAATAGTAATAGTAATTGGTTGAGTGAATAGTGGATAGAATTGTGGAAACGGATTCATAACTTTATGATGGTCAAAAAGTTACAGATTTAAAATTATTGACTATAAATGTTGAAAACTTTAAATCTGTCCACTTTTTTCAATGTTGATAAGTGTTGAACCTCAGTTTTCAATATCAATTCACAGGGAATAGACAATCAGATGTTAAAAATTGTGACGAAATTCGCTTTTTGGGCATGATTTAGGTCACATTTTGCAATAAAGTTGTAAAATCGCGCTTCCATCTGTTGTTTAAAAGTTATATTATACAGACAAAATGTCGTCCAAGGTATTAAAGATAGGTCAAATTTCCGATATGCACATCGGAGAAGACGAAAGTCTGGTGCAGGGCATCGATGTCCGCGCCAACTTCCGCAAGGCGATAGAATCTAAGTCCATGACGGACCTGGATCTGCTTGTGCTATCTGGCGACCTGGCAAACGAGGATGCCGAACCCGGCGCCTACAGTTATTTTGCCGATTTCATCAAGAGCTATCCTGTTCCCGTGTGCATTATCCCGGGAAACCACGACCGTATCGAGGTCATGGAAAAGTTCTTCGACCTGGAAGGCAAGGTCCACAACGGCAAGTGCTACTACCGTTACGATCTTTTGGGCAGGAGCATCTTTTTCCTGGATAGCGCCTGTGGCGATGTCTCGAGCGAGCAGCTCGAATGGCTCAGGGCCGAAACGGCCAAGGTCCAGGATGAAGTCATCCTGTTTATGCACCATCCTCCCTGTTTCTGCGGTCACCGCTTTATGGACTTGCGCTACCACCTGAGGAACATGGTGGAAGTCCAGGAGACGCTTTCCGCAATCCCGAACCTGACGCATATTTTCACGGGACATTACCATGCCCAGTTCGAAGTGAACATGGGTAGGCAGATTGTTCACGTGGCACCTTCGACACAGATGCAGATTGACCCGAATATGCCCTATTTTAACTTGCAAAGTGCCTCTCCGGGCTGGCATGTGATTGAATGGGGAAAAAATTTTGTAGAAACTGAAGTTTATTTTGAATAACCCCTTGAAATTTTAAAACTATTTGACTAAATTTGGGAAAAATTTGGCGGCTTAGCTCAGTTGGTAGAGCGTCGGAATCATAATCCGCAGGTCTGTGGTTCGAGCCCACAAGCCGCTAGTATTTTGAAAAAGAGGCTGATATGTCAAGACGAATCCTAAAAGTGGCGTTATTGATGATCGCCTCTTTTTTCGTAGCGGCAGTGTTCACTGCTTGCGATAGCGCGGACCAGGATGTTCCTGAAATGACCCAGGTGCAGTCGTCTGCTCCGAAGACCGCTCCTATCGTGAAGGTCGATTCCTTTACCGCTCCCGCCACCTCCGTGATTACCGCCGAAAAGGCGAAGTACTACGTGAAGGCGAGTGCCGCCCTCGTGGAACTGGGAGTGCGTTGGTCCGAACGTATAGACAAGGCGACCAACGATACCGAAAAAATCCAGATTCTGAATGCCTACAACGTGGCCCGCGACCAGCTTTGCGCACGCGTCGGTCTCGCCGGCATTGCCGAATACAACTGGATTACCAAGGTCGCGCTCCCTGATCCGAAGAATAAGGCCACCTTCGAAAACGCGGGCCTCAAGACCGCTAATTAAGACCGCTAATTAATTTTAGACTGCGGGTATTAGGTTATAGGATTGCTGAAAGGCAGTCCTTTTTTTTGCATCTTTTTTTGGCTTGGTACAGGCTAAAATGGCGATGTGTGTGCATTTGACCTGTACTGGTGTGCCTAAAATGAAAAAAACTGCATTCAATTTTTTTAATTTGCGGTAGTATGCAGACGGCGAAACATTTTTTTAGTCTCGAGGGAATCGACGGTTCCGGAAAGTCGACGCAGATCGACAAGCTGATTGAAGTGCTCACCAGCGAAGGTTATTCGGTGGTGAAGCTGCGTGAACCGGGCGGTGCGAAAATTTCCGAAGGTATCCGCGAACTTCTGTTGGATCCTGCGTTCAAGGGAATCATGGGTGACAAGACGGAACTTCTGCTGTACAACGCGGCGCGTGCCCAGGTGATTCACGAGGTGATTCAGCCGGCGCTCGATGCAGGCAAGATCGTGATCGCCGACCGTTTCGCATGGAGCACCTTTGCGTATCAGGGGTATGCTCGCGGACTGGGCACCGAGCTGGTGCAGCGCCTTACGGAAATCACTTGCGGAGGGTGCTTCCCCGAACTGACGGTGGTGCTGGACCTGACGGTGGAGGCGAGCCGCGCTCGCACCGCAAGGCGGGGCGAGGCACCCGATCGACTGGAGAGCGAGAAGGCCGACTTTTTCGAGCGGGTGCGCCAAGGCTACTTGGCCGCGGCCCGTGACTACAGCGACTGCGTTGCGGTTGTCAATTCCGATCGCGAACCCGATAAGGTATTCGCCGATTTGTACAAGTTAATCAAGTCCCGTTTGTAAATTCATCCTGGAATCACTCCTGCGTTTCACCTGGTCGCCGAAGCCCATTGCGAAGCATGTCATTCTGGAGGTCTGTAAGGCCGACGGAATCCATCCTGGAATCACTCCTGCGTTTCACCTGGTCGCCGAAGTCCATTGTGTTGCATGTCATTCTGGAGGTCATAAGACCGACGGAATCCATACTTACGAACACTTGATACACCGGTATACAAAATTGGCGCTTTTTCTATACCACCCCTTGAAAAAACAATTTATTTTCTACTTTGAAAGTTAAATTGGTTGCGTCATTCCGATGCCGAAGTGCGAACCGGAAAGACGAAAAGGGATGATTATGTTCAAAAAAATCTTGACAATGTGTGCCGTAGGCTCTGCGGCATTGTTTGCTGAACCTCTGCTCACCAACGGCGACTTGTCTTATGGCGACGGCGGTTGGTATGTCTGGAATAACCCCGATGGTCCTGCCAAGTTCGAACAGCAAATCGGGGTGATGGGCCTCGGCGTCGATGGCAGCGAAGGCGTAAAGATTACCGTGACCGATCTTCCGAATCCGTCGTGGGGACTCCAGTTGCAGCCGCCCAAGTGGCTTGCCGATTCCGCCTACTACACGCTCACTTTCAAGGCGAAAGGCAACATGCCCATCAACGCGATTATCCAAGGCGGGCCTCCCGACTACCGTCAGAAAGAAAGCGCCTCGTTCATGCTGACCAAGGACTGGAAGACTTTTTCCATGACCTTCCTTGCCGATCAGAAAGGCTACGGCCTGAATAACGTCACGTTCCACGTGGGTCTTGCCAAGGGCTGGATGCAGATGGACGATGTCGAGATCGAGAAGGTTGAAGGCATGGATGACATGACCTGGTACAACAATTCCGCCGCACGCATCGACAGCCTGCGCAAAAAGGAATTGACCGTGAAGGCGACGCCGGGTGCCCAGGTGAAGGTGGAGCTCATGCGCCATGCGTTCCCGTTCGGTACGGCCCTCGCGCTTTACCCCTCCAAGGACAGCGTAGAACAGTGGTACCGCAAGACTGCCAATAAGTATTTCTGGTACGGCGTTCCCGAAAACCAGTTCAAGTGGCCGGAATACGAACCCAAGAAGGGCAAGATCCGCCGCGATGAATTCAAGCAGTACCTCGATTACGTGAAGGACTACAACTGGGGATTCCGCGCTCACACCCTTATGTGGGGTATCCAGGGTTACGGCTACGACAAGCATTTCAGTCTCAAGGGTAGCTGCAAGGAAATCGGCCAGAAACTCAAGGCCCGCATCGACCGCGACATGAAGGAATACAAGGGCCGCATCAAGGAATACGATGTATGGAACGAAGTCTTCCACGAACCGTTTGTGTTCAACAAGTGCGGCTGGGATCTGCTGGATTCCGCTCACGTATGGGCGCACCGTGCCGACCCCGATGCGCGACTCTTCATCAATGAATACAACGTAATCGTCGCGGGTGAAACCGACCGCCTTTACGATATCGTCAAGGGAATGCTCGACCGCAAGGTTCCCGTACACGGCATCGGCGTGCAGTGCCACTTTGGCGACCGTCAGTTGAATCCGGCCTTCATTAAGGCCCGTTTCGACAAGCTCGGCTCCCTCGGCCTCCCCATCAAGGTGACCGAACTTGACTTTGGCGACTGGCAGAAGGGCATGTACTTCGGCGAAGACGAACAGGCCCGCCGCTATGAAATGTTCCTGCGCATCGCATTCAGCCACCCGGCGGTAGAAGGCATTGTGCTGTGGGGTTTCTGGGATAACCGCCACTGGGTCAAGAACGGAGGCATCATCGCTGCTGATGGCCGCGAAAAGCCTGCCGCCAAGCTCATCTATGACTTGTGGCACAAGGTGTGGACCACCAACGGAACGTTCAAGGCCGACGAAAACGGTGTCGTGAAGTTCCGCGGCTACCCCGGCAAGTACAAAGTAACTGTCGATGGCAAGTCCGAAATGGTTGAGTTGAAGTAGAGCTTAGTCGGTAGAACTTAGAGCTTAGAATTATTTGAAGATGCTCCCACGCGGGGGCATTTTTTTCTATTATGAGCAAATAAACCTAAGTGAGGAAACAATGAAGAGTTCTTATAAAATGGCAGCTACATGCGCCCTGACTTTCGCCTTGGCATTCACCGCCTGCGACGATTCCACCTCGGCCAGCGACAACGGCGGCAACGGCGGTACAAACGCGCCTTGCACCGATGCCATCCAGGCGGAGTGTCCCGAAACACTTGAAGCGGGCACTATTTGTGACAATCGCGATGGAAAAATCTACAAGATAACGACTGTCGGGTCGCAGGTCTGGATGGCGGAAAATTTGAACTACTTTTCCTGCAACATCAAGGATGCCAGCTGGTGCTACGAAGACAAGCCCGAAAACTGCGACAAGTACGGCCGCCTGTACAGCTGGACGGCGGCGATGGGAATTGATAAATCCTACCAGACTGAGTACGCGAACCTGACCGGGGTGCAGCGCGGCAACTGCCCCGAAGGATTCCACATGCCATCCGAGGCGGAATGGAGCGATTTCTACGACTTCGTATCGAATTACGCCATCGAACAGAGCAACGACGAAGGTGCGGTTGTCCGCGCCAAGGGTGCGTGGCCGAACGAATCGTATTACCCGGCAACGGACGATTTCGGATTTGCGATGCTGCCTGCAGGAGAAAAATCCTTCACCGGCTATAAGGAACTTGGCGAAAAGGCATTTTTCTGGACAGTGGACGAAGACCATCGCGATGTTGTCGGTGGTCCCCGCAATGTCGGCATCTGGACCGTGTCGAGCATGTTCGGCTTCGGCGGCGGCTCGCTCATGAAGGACGAAGGCCTCTCCGTGCGCTGCATTAAGGACTAAAAATTTCCGCATAAACGAAAACACCCCGCGATACAATCGCGGGGTGTTCGCTTTAAAAGGAGATCCCCGCCTTCTCCCCAAAGGGGATAACTCTACTATGGCAACAAGTTGCCAAGTATCGTATAGCGGGGATGACATACGACTAGTAGTTGCGCAGAGCGCATTACTTGTCGCCTCGGTCATGCCAGACTGCAAGCAGTCTGACGCGACACTCGGCTCCTAGTAATTTTCAGCAGTGACTTCGAAGAAGGACTGCGGGTGGGCGCATACGGGGCATGCGGCCGGAGCCTTGGTGCCAACGACAATGTGACCGCAGTTGCGGCATTCCCACACCTTGACTTCGCTCTTTTCGAACACGGCTGCAGTTTCCACGTTCTTGAGGAGTGCGCGGTAGCGTTCTTCGTGGCGCTTTTCGATTGCGGCGACCATGCGGAACTTGTTGGCGAGAGCCTTGAAGCCTTCTTCTTCGGCAGTCTTCGCGAAACCTTCGTACATGTCGGTCCATTCGTAGTTTTCGCCTTCGGCGGCTTCCTTCAAATTCGCGGCGGTGTCTCCGATACCGTCCAATTCCTTGAACCAAAGCTTGGCGTGTTCCTTTTCGTTGTCTGCGGTTTTCAGGAACAGTTCAGCGATCTGTTCGTAACCTTCTTTCTTGGCGCAGCTTGCAAAGTAGGTGTACTTGTTGCGAGCCTGGGATTCGCCTGCGAAGGCGGCCTGAAGGTTCTTTTCGGTCTGGGTTCCGGCATACTTGTTTGCCATAAATTCCTCTCTTGGTTGAAGTGTCTCGGAAAGAATATACATTTTTTTAGGCCGTCCTACGCAAAAAAAAGTCCAATCGGAGTCTTTTTTCTGCAAAATAATATATATCTAAACAAAAAGGAGGCCTTTTATGACCCTCATGATTATCCAGCTCTTGATTGTACTATTGGCACTTTACGTGGGCTCGCGTTACGGGAGCCTCGCCCTTGGCGCGATTTCGGGAATCGGTCTTGCGATTCTCGTGCTCGGCTTCGGCCTGCAGCCCGGCAAACCGCCTACCGATGTCATTTACATCATCATCGCGGCGGTGACCTGCGCAGGCATTCTGCAGGCATCGGGCGGCATGGATTGGCTGATCCAGATTGCGGAGCGCCTGTTGCGCAAGCATCCGAACCACATCACGATTTTGGCTCCGCTCTGCACGTTCTTCCTCACGGTTCTCGTGGGCACCGGCCACGTGGTTTACACCCTTATGCCGATTATCTGCGACATCTCGCTCAAGAAGGGCATCCGCCCGGAACGCCCCTGCGGCGTGGCCTCCGTCGCATCACAGGTGGGCATTACCTGCTCGCCCATTGCAGCAGCCGTCGCCTCGTTCGTGATTATCTCAAACGCAAACGGGTTCAACATCAACAACCTGCAGGTCATCGCGATTACGATTCCCGCGTGCCTTTGCGGCCTCATGGCCGCGGCAGCCGTCTCGTACAAGCGCGGGCTCGACCTCGACAAGGACCCGGCATTCCAGGCCCGCCTCAAGGACCCGCAGATGAAGGAATACATGTACGGGAATACCGCTTCCGTGCTCGACAAGGAAGTCTCCAAGGAAGCGAAGCGCGCCGTGTTCATTTTCCTCGGTGCTCTCGCCGTCATCGTATTCTTCTCCATTATGCAGATTGCGGGCCACGACATTCGCCCCAAGTTCCCTACAGGTAAAGTAATTGACGGCGTGGCGCAAATGAAGCCGCTCGCCATGAACATCATCATCCAGATTGTAATGATAACGGCCGCGGCGTTCATGGTTATCTGCTGCAAGGCGAATTCCAAGAAGGCCGTGGCGGGCGCCGTGTGGCAGAGCGGCATGGTCGCCGTCGTCGCCATTTACGGAATCGCCTGGCTCGCCGACACCTACTTCGCGAACTACATGGACGTGATGCAGAGCGGTCTCAAGGACATCGTGCAACATTACCCATGGGCAATCGCGTTTGCGTTCTTCGCGGTGAGTGTGCTCATCAACTCGCAGGGCGCGGTGGTGGTTGCCATGCTCCCGCTCGCCTATAGCCTCGGCATCGAAGGCCCTGTGCTCCTGGGCGTGCTCCCGAGCGTGTACGGGTATTTCTTTATCCCGAACTACCCCTCGGACATTGCGACCGTGAACTTCGACCGCTCGGGCACAACCGTCATCGGCAAGTACCTATTGAACCACAGTTTCATGCGCCCAGGCATGGTGAGCGTTATCGTCTCAACTATCGTCGGAACAATCCTGGTGAAGATTTTCTACTAGCTGTTTTCATAACGAACCAAGATTTTCAACTTTGCGCGACTCCACGCAGGTCGTTTGTTGTATATTTATTGTCGAATATTTTACTCCAGGCAAGACCTGGGCCTTTTTTTAATCACCCTTTAACCGGCCAAAAGGCGGTATTTATGCTGATAGAAAAGATTGTATCCCCGGCAGATGTGAAGAAGATGGACATGGAAAGCCTCAAGGCGCTCGCGGCAGAAATTCGCACGGCGCTTTTGAACAAGATTTCAAAATGCGGCGGGCACTTGGCGCCAAACCTCGGATTCGTGGAGCCGACCATCGCATTGCATTACGTTTTTGAATCGCCCAAGGACAAGATTGTCTACGACGTTAGCCACCAGAGTTACACCCACAAAATTTTGACAGGCCGCGCCGAAGCTTTCCTCAATCCGGACAAGTACTGGAGCGTCACGGGATATACCGAACCCTGCGAAAGCGAACACGACCAGTTCATGATTGGTCACACCTCGACTTCCGTGAGCCTTGCACTTGGGCTTGCAACCGCACGCGATATCAAGGGCGAAAAGGGCAACGTGATTGCAGTAATCGGCGACGGTTCCCTGAGCGGCGGCGAAGCATTCGAAGGCCTCGACAACGCCGGCGAATATGCGACGAACTTTATCGTGGTGGTGAACGATAACGAAATGTCCATCGCCGAAAACCACGGCGGACTTTACGGGAGCCTCGCAGAACTCCGCGCCACGCAGGGCAAGAGCGAAAACAATTACTTCAAGAGCCTCGGCTTTGACTACCTGTATGTAGAACAAGGTAACGATATCGAATCGCTCATCGCCGCGTTCAAGCAGGTGAAGGATTCTACAAAGCCCGTGGTGGTGCACATTCACACGCTCAAGGGCAAGGGCTACAGCTTCGCCGAAAACGCGAAGGAAGGCTTCCACTGGGCAGCCCCCTTTGACATTCCGACCGGCATCGTGAACTGGGGTAGCGGCGAATCTTACGGCGCAATCCTCGGCGACTACCTGATGAAAAAAATCAAGGCGGACCCGAAGGTTGTCGTGATTCATTCCGCAGTACCCGCAGGCATCGGCTTCTTTGCCGACCGCCGTAAAGAAGCAGGCAAGCAATTCATTGATGTGGGCATCGCCGAAGAGCACGCCGTCGCACTCGCCTCGGGCCTTGCCAAGGGTGGTGCGAAGCCGATTTACAGCACACACAGCACGTTCATCCAGCGCACCTACGACCAGCTTTCGCAGGACCTGTGCGCAAACAACAACCCGGCCACATTGCTCATTACCATGTCGGGCGCCGATGGCATGAACGACACCACGCACCTCTGCATTTTCGACATCCCGATGATGAGCAACATCCCGAACCTAGTGTACCTTTGCCCCACCTGCGTAGAAGAGGCCATCGCCATGATGGATTACGCGATTGACCAGACAGAACACCCGATGGCCATCCGCATACCGAACGGGGTTGCACATAGGAATGTCCCATTCGATAAGGACTATTCCAAGTTGAATACGTACAAAGTAGATAAGCGGGGAAGCAAGGTGGCGCTCATCGGTCTCGGCAGCTACTACGCCCTTGCCGAAGAAACCGCCGCGGAACTTGCAAAGCAGGGAATCGACGCCACCATCATCAACCCGCGATTTGCGACAGGCATCGACTGCGAAGTGTTGGAAGGCCTGCGTGCCGACCACCAGGTAGTTGTGACGCTCGAAAACGGCGTGGTCGACGGAGGCTTCGGCGAAAAGATTGCACGCTTCTACGGCAACAGCGACATGCGCGTTCTGGTAAAGGGCCTCAAGAAGGAATTCTACGACAAGGTGTCCTAC
Source organism: Fibrobacter sp. UWH4 (assembly GCF_900142475.1). Taxonomy (NCBI): domain Bacteria; kingdom Pseudomonadati; phylum Fibrobacterota; class Fibrobacteria; order Fibrobacterales; family Fibrobacteraceae; genus Fibrobacter; species Fibrobacter sp. UWH4. The sequence continues at coordinate 70,920 of NZ_FRAY01000008.1, read as the reverse complement.
GGCGAACTTATGGAACGTAACCGCCTCACGCCCAAGCAGATTGCGGAAGATATTTTAAATAGACCCTAAATTGGGTTTTAAAACTACAATTTCTGAATTAAAAACCCATTATAGGGTTGTTTTATAGACAGAAATTTAGTATATTTAAGATAGATATCCAGGAGGTCGACATGTACAGGACAACACCGCTTACAGAACAAATCGCTCTCAAGGAGCTTGGCGAACGCATCCGTGCGCACCGCATCGCCCTGGACCTCTCGCGCGAAGCCCTCGCCGAAAAGGCGGGCATCGGCAAAAATACATTGGTGCGACTCGAAATGGGCCAGAGCGTAAGCCTCTCGCACCTTGTCAAGGTACTGTTGCAATTTGGATTTGCAGAATCGCTTGTCAACACTGTTCCCGACTACAGCCGTAGCCCCATGATGCTCCTCCGCGAATCGCAAAAGCTGCCCCAGCGCAAACGTGCCGGTCGCAAGAAGAAGGCTGCCGCCAATGCGCCCTGGGTATGGGGAGAGGACAAATGACCTCCGTCGAGGTTAAGCTCTGGGGAACGACCGTCGGGGCGCTCTACCAAAAAGAGGGAGACGAATTCGCCTCTTTCGAATATGCTCCGGACTTCACACGCAGCGGCATAGAACCGGCGCCGGCCACCATGCCCGTACGCGGTGGCACCATCTACCGCTTTCCGGACCTTTCTCCCGCCACTTTCCGCAGGCTGCCGGGACTATTCGCCGATTCCGTTCCCGACAAGTTCGGCAACAAGATTATCGACCAGTGGCTTGTCCAGAACGGCAGGGACCCTAAGAGCTTTACCGCACTCGAACGGCTCTGCTACACCGGCTCGCGCGGCATGGGTGCACTCGAGTTCTACCCCGTCATGGGTCCCGACCCCGTCAAGAGCGAACCCCTCGAAATTGAAAGACTTCGCACCCTTGCGGCAAACATCTTGGACCAACGCAAAAAAGTAAAGGTCAGGCTCCGCGAGAAAGACGCGTTCGAACAGATTGTCCGTGTCGGGACATCTGCCGGAGGCGCCCGCGCAAAGGTTCTCATCGCTTATGACGATTCTACAGGAACCGTGCTCTCGGGGCAAGTCCGCGCCCCCGAAGGATACGGCTACTGGCTTCTAAAATTCGACGACATCGAGAACAACCGCGACAAGGAAAACGCCGACCCGGCAGGTTTCGGGGCGCTTGAATACACCTACAGCCAAATCGCAAAAGAAGCGGGAATCCAGATGATGGAATGCCGCCTGCTGGAAGACGGCGACCATAGGCATTTCATGACGCGCCGCTTCGACCGCACCGAAAACGGCGGCAAACTGCACTACCAGTCGCTTACGGCCATCGCGCACTACGACTTCAACATTGCAGGGGCGTACAGTTACGAACAGGCCTTCGCCATCGCAAGGCAAATCGGGCTTTCCACCGCCGACATCGAACAGATGTACCGCAGGGCCGTATTCAACATATGTGCGAGGAATCAAGACGACCATACGAAAAACATCGGCTTCTTGATGAACAAGCGTGGCAACTGGTCGCTCGCCCCCGCCTTCGATGTCACCTACGCCTACAACCCCGCCGGTCGCTGGACCGGAACGCACCAGATGACCTTCAACGGCAAACGCGAAAAATTCACCTTCGACGACTTCAAGGCAGTGGCAAAAAGCGCGGGCCTCGTACAGGGGCGCTACAAGCGAATCCTCGAGCAGGTGCAAGACGCCCTCGCAGACTTCAAGAAACGCTCCAAGTCAAACGACGTCCCCAAGAAACTCGTTCAGGAAGTTGCGAAAAATTTAATTAAATTTTAAAGACCCTAAATTAGGTCTTTAAAGTATATTTTTGAAAGTAAAATCCTAAATTTGGGTTTTAGATAGACTTCACAAAATCAGTGTAACAGGCTTGTCGGCTACGAGACTGTCCGGTGCAACCTTGCAGTCAATCACAAAAATTTCCACACCCGCCTTCCGGGCGTTTCGAAGCGCCTTGCCGAATTCAGGATGGATATTGTCGTCGGGGCCAAAACGCTTGCATCCCTTCATTTGAATGAGAAACAGGACGCCGCATTCGTAGGAAGTGCCGTCTTCGGCGGTCACACGTTCCGATTTTATGCGGGTTAATTCCGTCAGGTGCTTAATTCCTCTTTCTGTAGGGGCGTCAGGAAAGGTGGCGAAACCATCGTGCTCCAGGGTGACGCCCTTCACTTCTAAAAACATCTTGCGGCCCGCGAATTCGATGTAGAAATCGAACCGAGAGTTCCCGAAGGTGTATTCAGGGCGAACCAGCTGCAATTTTGGGAAACGCCGCTTGTTTGCTCTAATCCATTCTGCCGCCACCTTGTTGGGGGCCTGGCTGTCCATGTTTACGAGAACCGTGCCTCTAGGCGTAACCTTCTCCACCGCAATCAGGTCGTAAGGAGTCTTGCGGGCAGGATTCGTGGACTGTTCAAGGTAAACAACCGCACCGGGTAACAAAAGTTCCCGACAACGGCCTGTATTTTTCACATGAACCACGGTCTTTTGCCCCTCAATGTTCACGTGGGCTATAAAGCGGTTTGGCCGAGAAACGAATGTTGCCTTTACAATTTTTCCGTACTGCATTGCTTTTAGGGAATATACATCTTTTTCAGGGACATTAGGCAAATTTAGACATTCGTCCGAGTAAAAATGTAATAAAGTAAGAACTCCCCGAGCGCAAGGCCGGGGAGTGGGTTTACTTGGTCGTTAGGAAAATATCTTTCTAGATGGTTTCCGCGAGCTTCTGCATCTTCTCGAAATCGTGGGTGGGATTGTCGACCACTTCGGGGATTCCGAACGCATCCTCTTTCAAGGTGAGGCCATACAGCCCAATGTCGTCGGCAAGTTTCGTCCCTTCGTAAACCTGCAAGGGAAACGCCCCCACCTTCCCGACACCGTAGCTCTTGACTATACCGATATCGCGGGCGAAGGAATCGTAGGTCTGCCGCGGAAGCCCGTAAATCAGGGTGACCATCGTCGCTATACCAAGTTTCCTGCAACGGTCCAGTTTCTCGCGAAGTTGCGCTTCGGTCTTGTGGCCACCACGCTGAATAGTCTTGAGCACCGTCGGATCAAGGCTCTGCACGCCTATTTCGAAACTCACGTTCGAGTTCAGCGAAGCCTCTTCCATAAAGCGCTCCGTCAACAGTTCCGGGCGAATCTGCAGCGTAACCTTTCCAGTGAAACCAACCTTGCGGATCAGCTTTAGGTACTGTTCCCCGTGCCCTTCATAATCGTTGAAGAGCGGGTCCAGAACATTCAACTTTTTCACGCCGCGTTCCTTGAACAACTTGAGTTCGTCAAGATGACGCTCGTAATTGTCGATGCGGTACACCTTGCCCGAAAGCGTATCGCGATGCTTGCAGAACGAACAGCGGAAAGAGCAACCGCGGCGGGTTTCTGCACGCACAGTATTGACGCCACCGTCAAGAGATATGGCGCCCGAAAGGTAGGGGGATTCAAGATCCCCGAACCTGGGCAAATCCATCACGCGGGCAACGCCCTGGTTGATATAGCGGCGCAAGTTCGCGAATATCTTTTCGCCATAACTGAGCGTGAACATATCCGCGAACGGAAAGCGTCTGCGGAGTTCTGCCTCGCTCCCGAAAATAGAGGCTCCGCCCAGCATGATGAAGATGCCCGGAGCACGTCGGCGAAGTTCTGCGCCGGCGAGCGCGACCATCTTTTCGCACCAGGCGAAAACGCTGAACGCGACTATGTTGTACCCGCCAATGAGCGCCCTGGTAACAACCTCGCTTGCTACAAGATTCCAGTCGATATTGAAATCGCCGTTCATCTTTTGAAAGCGATTCAGGTCACTGGTGAACACGTCAAGCGTATCACCCGCATTGGTCGGGCTGTTCCGGAATGCAGAGACAAGGCAACTTGCGCCATAGGCGTCGCGCGGCTCATTTGGGCGGCAGAAATTGCTGCCCACGAGCAACACGTGAAGCGGAACGTGAAGGAAGGGGGAAGTCATGGGTGCCTCCGTTTTTACTATCACGGTCTATTCAACCAGATTTTTCCCAATGGGTCTTCTGGTCCCATGCCATCAACACGGAAAAAGAAATCATTATCCACAAGAAGAGGCTTGTATTCCAATTCCCACTTAGTCACCTCGCTTTGATCATTCCAGTAAATAACAGGGTCTTCTTCCGCCTTAAGGCTATACCATCGCCTTTTATTAAGATTGTATAGAACACTTAGATCAAATACATGATTGGAACGATAGGTGAGCCAAACATGACAATCTAGGGTTTTCCCGTACACACGTCCTTCTTTTATAATGTTCTGAAGGCTTTCCGAGTTGACTTTGTACATCCACTCCCCCATAAACGCCACATCTCCAATAGTCAGACTAACTTCCTCTTCCACGAAATTCGCTTGCGATATGGCTGCTATCAAGGCGCTGCTAGATACATTATGGCATGCGCTTTCTGGCTCTCCCCGATAAAACAACCAACTTTTTAAAAAATGGTGCGTAAACTCATGAAAATCACGGCTATTTTGATGAGCCTGCTCTAATCCGAACCCAGCCAAGTCTTGATAGCATACCCTAGCCTGATCAGCTGGCACAAATTTGGCTCTATTCTGAAAAGCCTGTAGAAAATCGTCTCTATATGACATGGTGAAATCTCCTTTTTTAAGGTTGAGGTTTAGGCGATGATGACGCCGGTTTGGATGAGATAGGTGCGGATATAGCGGTTGTAATCGCGTCGGAAGTTCGCAAAAGCGCGCGGGTCACTCGGCGTGCACGGGACAATGAAGAACTTGGTCGCCCCATCGGCAATGTGTCGCAGAATGGGGTGTTTTGCGTGCCGAGCCAAGGCCCATCGGCCGCTTTTTAGCATCGCATTGCACATTTCGTTGATTTTGGAGTCATTTGATAGGTTTGACATAGGTTTCAGTCCTTTTTGATGATTGTTTTATGATGTTTCTCGTTAATGTTGCCTTTAAAATCGCTTTTTTATCAGTTATTTTTGGTTAGAAATGAGGTCTTCTATGGGTCAAGTAAAAACAGGGGCTATTTGTGCCCTAGCAGGAATTATTGGTGGTGGCGTTTTGTCCTATGAACGCGAGAATGATGAATCAGCTAGATTTCTCAAGCACATGGATGAGGAAATACAGGTTCTCAGGGATCGTGCTGATGTTCATGGCGAGTATTGGGATTCCTTGAAAAATGTCATCTATGAAAAAGACTCTTTGTTAAAGGAGTATGTTGTTGCATATAAAGCGCAAAGAGCGGAAATCCAAGAAAACGAAAAATCAATAGAACTCTTGAATGATGTCGTAAAACAGAAAGACCGTGAAATTGAAAAGTACGAGAAGAAGTTCGGTGGACGCTACACCATGGAAAAGGAATTCGCATTGCTGTACGAATGCCTTTATGGTAGTTCCAACGGTTACTATAATTCTTACAGTAGCTACAGCTATTCAAGTTACAAGGATTGTTGCGTAAAAGCTGTGCGAAAACTTCAGGAACAATACCCTACAGAGAAGAAACTTACCGAGTGGGAAAGTGTTTCTCAGTTCAAATGCAAGCAGTAAGCGGAGCCTTTATGACGTTGTCTGAACTCGCCGATAAAATTAATGAACTTATTGGTTCGCGGAAACGGAATCAGAAAATTCAGGATTATTGTGACTATCGGAAGAAGCGAAGACAACCGTTGGGAGCAAAAGAATCCGTTGAAAATACTTTCAAGCAGTATTTCGCCGAAGCCGCCAAAAGTCGTAAGGATGGTCTGCCCCATAATAAAGGTAGGGCTTACGAAATGCTCCTGGATTTCTATGAGTTTCTTGAAAAGGAAAATGAAAAAATAGTTCTCCATAATTTGCCTGAGAATCCTTTTAAGGAATTGCTATCGGTCAAGGAACGACGCCTAATTCGAGAAATGCGCGACAATTTCAATAACGATATTAACTGCAAAAAGTGATTTAGGGATAAGGTAATACACCGCCCATTCTGCTAAAATGGACTCAATTTCCTATTGTTAATTTTGTCAATAGGAAGGGGTTGTTTTTGGGGAGAAAATGCTACATTTGAATGGGCAATATATAACTGATAATAATTCGCTAGGCAAAAGAAAGAGGCACCTTTCTTTCACCCAGCAGAATCAATGAATTATTTTTTCCCTCCCTGATAAAGTTTATTGTTGGGATTCAGCTGGTTAGCATGGTTGTCCATGCGGGCTTGATACTGATAGTTGTTCGGGTTCATCTGATTTGCATGATGGTTCAGATTTACCTGGGATTGAGTTTTATTTGCCATAAAGGCCTCCTATATTGAAAGTGAAAAAGCGTATCCCATTTGAGATACGCTTTAAATGTAGTCTTCCCATGAGCCATTGGGTAGACCCATGGCTTTGATAGTGGAAGAACTTTTTTGGGCGAAAAAAAAGTCGAGGTAATTTTTTAGGAATTATCGTTTGCGCAGGGAGGGATTATTCCTGCTTGCTGAAGGAGATATCCATGTATGCTATAAATTTCTTTAGAGACATTTAAGTCTTTTTCACATTGTTCCACTTGCTTCTTATATTCTTCGTATGTTACGCTTTGGAGGGCGTCTAGTTCTTTAGAACTCATAAGTTCTAAATTGTAGTTATTTTCCGATATAAGACGCATCGTTTCGCTGAAAACGATGGGGCAAAATTTATTGCTAAATTCTGCGACAGATTCTAAACATCTTGTATTATTTATGATATCTTGTGATGTTACAAGTCGTGTGATTTTGGGATGCTTTATAATGTCTCCCAAGATGGAGGAAAATCTAGATGCAATCACCTGCCGATTATTTGGATTAGCGATGTATTTAAGAATAAAGAGTATTCGTTCCTTTTTGGTGTTATCGTAACTTGAAACTATTTTACAAGGATATAGCAAACGTTCAATCACTCCCAAGATTACACATAGCTCAGGGATAATTGATTCATCAATACTTTCGTTATTGATGGTGGAGAATGCGACAGGCTCATCTTTTGCAATAGCTTGTTTTATGGAATGTATTTGCTTTAGCAATGCTGGCCCCATTTCAAGCATTTTCGTATTATATAATTTAGGATTGGTATTATAGATGCAAATAGCCTTTAAAATGAAATTAATTGAACGATGCTGCTCATCTGTATTTTTTGTTAATGGATAATCCAACCAATCTAATATGGATAGAGATGTCTTTTTTTCGTCAATTAACGCTTTGTTTTTTTCTAACAGGCCGGTATTTACCACTTTTTGTGCATCACGATACTCTTTGTCAAAGCTGAACAGGTTTTGTGTGAGTGCAATAATGGAATCAATGGGAAATTCTCTTCCCAGAAAGCGTATCATTTTGGAAAAGTCATTCTCTATACTATAATCGTTTGGAGGAAAAATGAGTGCTCCATTGATAAGGTATTCTTTCAATTGTTTTATTTTTACGTACAAATGGTCATTTATTTTGCTTCCTGCGGTATCTAGGAAATCAAAGTGAAAACAGTGTACTTTAAACAATTTTCCTAAGGTCCATAGTTCCTTCAAGAAGGGAAGATGCGGATTTTTGTTGTTATGAACACAATGACAGATTGCCCATTTAAAAAAAGTATCCATTTCTGGGGGTGTAAGGTAATAGGGCGAAAATAACTCTAGATTTTTTTCAAAGAATTCAAATGGTATTTTTTCGGAATACGGAGTTTCGAGTGTTTTCCGTAAAGTGTCTAGTTCCGTATTCTTACGTGGTTCATTACAATAGATATCCTTTGCCTGTATTATACCCAAATAATATAACGGGTATTTATCCTTTGCAGATTTTTGTTGATCTTTGCACGAATTGGCAAATAGAGCGAGCGAGTGGGCAAATCGAAATTCCTTCGCTATGTTTTGATAATCGTCTATATTTGACTCCCAACTATCAGGATGTTTTTTTCGCCATTCGTTAGGATACCATCCTCCCCACTCTTTTTGGGTACGCTCTTTTTTGAAATTGAAAACTCTAGACGTTTCCTTTAGCTGACGCAAGGATTCAATATGTGCAGCGATGTTCCATTTTTTGTTAGTTTTATAGTGTTTCAATAGTTCATCTAAATACTCTTTATACTTCTTTTGAGTTTTCTCGTCAATACCTTCCCCATGTCCGTTGGCTATTTCAAACGGAATCCTTAAGAAATGGATTGGCTTCAATTTTTTTGAATCATACAGGCATCTAGTTCTATTGATAAGGTACCTTATGAATGTTGTATGAGGATGGTCTTCTATGGGTATTTTTTCGTCTTCTAAAGCATCATTGTTTTTTAGCATAGCCTTTAATGCTATGTAGAATTTCTTTTTACTGTCCATATTTTTTCCTCTATTACACAAAATACTTTATTTTTTCATTCGTTAACGCAAAACTTTTTATATATTCCCTAACATGGACACTGAAAAGAAAATTGCCCTAATTATCGACTGCGACAATGCTAAGGCAGATGCCATTTACGGCATTATGGAAGAACTCTCCAAGTTCGGGGAGACGAGTATCCGCAGGGCGTACGGCAACTGGAAGGGGAACAATCCCTGGGAAGAGGTCTTGCATCCGTTCGCGATTCAGCCGATACAGCAGTTTCCCTATACGAAAGGGAAGAATGCAACCGACCTCGCTATGACTATTGACGTGATGGAACTCCTGTTCACAGAAAGCATCGACATTTTCGCCATTGTGAGCAGCGACTCGGATTTTACGCCGCTTGCCATGAAGCTCAGGGCCAAATCAAAACAAGTAATTGGGTTTGGCGAAGAAAAGACTCCGCAACCGTTCATTGATTCATGTAATTCCTTCATTTATATTGACAAGTTCAAGAAGCCTACGGAAACGGATGAAGCGACTAGCAATATCGAGAAATGGGATCGCAATAAATTGCGCGGTCATACTAAAATTATGAACGCCATTCGTAAAGCGATAAATGAAGAAGCGGAAGATGATGGTTGGGCGCTAGCATCAAAAATATCTCAACAGATTAACCACTTGATTTCGTTAAGTCCCAAGAATTTTGGTTATGCAAAATGGCCTTCTCTAATTCGCGCTACAGAGTATTTTGAAGAAGGGAAAAATTCTAAAGGTCAACCCGTTTTCCGTATTAAGAAAAAATAATTCCTCTCCATCGCTAATCCTTCAAAAAAAACACCTAAAATAGATTGCCTATTTTAGGTTATTTCTTTGTGGAATGTACCTTCAACATTATAGTTCGCTAATTTCTTTTTCTGAAAGTTTCGTAACAGCAGAGATCTCGGCTACAGAAAGCTTTCCCTGTTCAAGCAGCATCTTTGCGATTTCGCAGGCTGTTCGGTGCTTCAGCCAAGCTTCGTCAAAATCTTTCATCAATTCGCAACGCATATATCTAGCACTAAAATTACACAATTTCACCTCGTTTTGCAAGACCTTGAACACGGGGTCGGTAGCAAACTCGCTGAAATCGGCTTCACGGTTGAGCGTATCGATGGCACGGAGCCACTGTGCGATGCGGCTGTTGTCGCCTTCGAACTTTTCCTTCTGCTTGAGAAACTTGTTCACTTCGATGAGCGTCACCGTCTGCCGTTCAAAATATACACGCTGCTCCTGATTGCGGAGCTGCACCTTATGACGATAATTCGGGGATTCCCTGAACGCGTCGAAAAACTGGAAACTGACCACATGCAGGTTTTCCAGACGACTAAATTGTCCTACCTTCTCCATGCTGCTAGTAAGGCGAGCTACATACAGAACAAGGCGATCGTTGAACAGAGAATCGTTGTTTTCATGCTGAACATCGATGGAGATGCGGTCATCTATAACAACAAAGTTGATGTTACTTCACACACCTAACGGATCGTGCTTCGTCTTTGCCGAAGGCGCTTAGCTTGGCGGCCTTGGTGCTGAAATCGAGGAGAAGGTAGTGGGCGAGGCCGTCGGGAGTTTCCGATGCGGTCCAGAGGTGGGCATAGCCGCCGATGCCGTCGAATTTTCCGGTGGCATTTTCGCTGCCGCCCAGGCGGTACCCTGCAGGGAGGGCGTTAAAGCCGAATTCGTCGGAGCCGTTGCCTTTCTTGAACCAGCCGCTGGTGGACTTAAGTTTTTCACCTGCGACTGCCATGCCGCTTGCAAGATCCGTACCGCCAACGTTTACGATAAGTTGTTCAAAGTCCTCACGGTCAGGTAGGCTCCAGCCTTCGGGGCAAACTTTTTGCGCTGCTGCCCAGGTGTAAAGTCGTCCGTACTTGGAACAGTTTCGCTTGTCGCCCTCGGGGCAGGCGCTTCCTTCGATTTCGTAATTCAGGTTCTCGGCCATCCAGGTCTGCGAACCGATTTGCACAATGTCGTAGCTTTGGCCGTCGCGCGGGTCGGTGAATGACTCGGAGCAGGCGAAAAGCAGGGCGGTCAGAAGAATCGAAATGTATAGAAGGGACTGGCGCATCAGAATTTTCAGAGGTTAAGTGATTCTACCCAATCGATGTCGGGAGTGGCGTGGAGTGTCTGCAATCCGCAAGATGAGGCGGCTGCGATGTTTTCGTCATTGTCGTCAATGAAAATCGTTTCACTCGGGTTCGCGTTCAGTGTGCGAATCGCCGTCCTGAAAATTTCTGGGTCGGGCTTTTGCAAATGGAGCTCCTGACTCAAGAAAATATGGCCGAAGAAATCAGCCTGATTGTTGCCGTTTGCGTTGAACCATTTCTCGCAACAGTATTCCCAGTGCAGTTCGTTTGTGTTGCTCAGGAGCGAAACGGTGACGCCTTCCCTTTGGCGTAGGCGGCGGAGCGCGTTCAGCTTGCGTTCGGCGATATTGAGGCAGATGGAATTCCACGCCTGTTCAATATCGAGAGGCTTCGTTGTTGAAGAGCATTTGTCTGCAATCTGCTGACAGAATTCCTGCGTGTTCAACAGGCCGAGCTGGTAATCTTCCATCCACTTGTAAACGGAACCTCCCTTTTCGAGTTCTGTGGCAGGAAGCCCTAGGGCCATGAATTGCTCGTATGCATTCTGCATACGGATATCGAGAATGACCCCGCCCAAGTCAAAGATGTAATTTTTGAGCATGTGCGAAAAATAGAAAAACGTATCAGTTACTTCACGCACCTGACGGATAGGGCCGCGCGTTTTGTAAACTCACCCCAGTCACTTGTTTGGAAGTCTCCGTTCTGTAATCCGTGCAAAAAGAAATAGAGGGCGCGTTCGGAGTCATTCCGATAGTCTATTCGTTCCGTAGAGGTCCAGAAGAAGGCTTCTTCGCCGACGCCGCAATAGATGTTTGTTTCATATCCGTAGGAGTGGTTGCAGTCGGATTTTCTCATTTCTTTATTGGCCCTCGCCCCGGCGGGGAGCCCTGCAAAACCGAACCTGTCGATATAATTTATTTCGTATGTTTCGTCCGCAATCCAGCCGTATTTTGCCCTCATGCTTGCGCTTGCGCCCTCGTTACCGTTGTGAGAGTCGGCGTAGTCGATCATCTCTTTCCATTCTTTTTCGCTGGGGAGGTGCCAGCCTTCGGGGCATATTCCCTGATGTGAGCCCTTGATTTTATCGTCGTAGGTGGCGTTTAGTTTGTTGTAGGCTGAATCAAGGTCCATCGCGACGGTCCAAGGATAAAGCCTGCCGTAAACGGTGCAGGAATCCGGTTCGTCGTCGTAGCAGTAGGTGGAATCGGCGGCGTAGTTGAGGTTTTGCGCCATCCACCAGCGTCCATTGATATTTACGGTCTTGTACAGTTGTCCATCGCGCGAGTCTACGATGGAACCGTATTCTATTTCGGCCGGATCGAAAACGGTTTTGATTTTGGTTTCTACGGGCTTTATCGAAATGTCGTCTTGGCTGCATCCCCAGGCGACTAGAATGGTTGCGAAAAGGAGCAGGATCCTAGTCATGGCTTGCCCTCATAATAAAGGGTATCTCCGTATGAGTTGATGACAATGACGGCGTCGCCGTAGTCCTTGATTTTGTAGGTCGGCAGCTGCGATTTTACCAGGCCGTCACGTATCGCGTAGAAATTTTCCGAAATCTTGAGGTAATGTGCTGCAAAGGAGATGTCCTTGTGCAGGTCAAAACCGCAGCGTTCAAATTCCAGGGTATCCAGGTCCTGTTTTTCACTATTCACGATGGCAAGGGCGCAGGCGCTCGAGAACTCGTCGAGCCGCACCGCATTTACGCAGTAAAATTTTCCGTCGATAGAATCCATGGCGAGGCAGCTTTCGGTCCAGGAGGGGAGCTCTTTGAAAAAGGGTTCTTCCGGTAAAATACCATTGGACGATGTTTTTTTCTTGCCGACTTTCTGGTCCGTCAGGCTGACCGAATAGTAACTGGTCGAGAGCGTGTTGCTGAACGATTCTCCATCCTCGTAAGCCATAAAATGGTTGCAGTGGATGGTTCCTCTTTCCCAGTGGCTGACCTCGACGACCATGGTCGTGTCGTCTATCAGGCCCATGTAGTGCCATGCGTAGCCCTTGTCGGTCACCTCGTAGGTGTCGGTGGCGCAGCCGACTAGCGCTATGCAAAGTATTGCGCATACCATCGTAAAAATGCACCGCAAAGATTTCACCATTTTCTCCTAGTCCCTGACGCACATCGCCTGGCCCATGGGCATAAGGTCCTTGGGGCATTCGATAATTGCTTTTTTGTTGGTGTTAAAAATGAAGCTTGAGATTTCGTAAGTGAAGCAATACTGCGTATCCGCGTCTTTTTCGGTGCTGGACCAGAGCAATACGAGGACTCTTTCAAAGGAGCCGTTTTTGTCCACTTCGTCTATGCCCTCGACGATATTCGTGATGCGGTTCATCTCGTCGCTATCGATGGTGCGTTTCCATTCGTTGATTCCGGAACTTTTCCATTCGGTCGTATCGGGGATGTGGAAACCTGCGGGGCAGTAGATTTTGGCGCTTTCCCACGTGGTAAAGGTATTTTCGTCGTTGTGGGTGAACTTGATGGAACCCTTGCATTCGGCGGAATCTCCGCAGATGTCCTTTACGCCTGCCCAGCGGCTCCACTTCTGATAGAAAGCGTCGAAAGATTCGCTCCTGTTTTCGTAGTCGTTCAGGTAAATGGACTTGCTTCCGTACGGGGCGCGTATGTACATCTTGCCGTTGACCATCCTGGCGTCGTAGCCGGTGCCGTCAATGGTCGCTCTTTCCAGACGCAACCGTACATAGTCCTTCCATTTCTTGTCGTTCCAGAAAAAGTGCTCGAATTCGTAATGGTTTCCGCTGACGTCGCGTTCGTACACGCCTTCTTTTGTGAACTTCCCGTTGGCGAAATTTTTTTGTTCGGACGGATCCATGTCGCCGATGACGATTCGGGCCCATTCGTAGGATGTTCCGTCGACGTTTTTTACGCAGCCGAACAGGCTTTGCGCCGATTCGTCCCATTCAAGCGTGGTTCCGGTTTGCCCCGCCTTGCAGTAACCGCTTCGGTTGGCGTTGCGTTCGTAAACTGCTATCTGTTCGGGTTGCGCGGTCGACCAGTGGCTTTTGACAAGCTGTCCCCATTGATTGTATCCGGAGATGCATATAAAGTATTTATCGTCGTACTTCCGGATTTCGGCCTTGTTGTCGGTGGTACAGGAGTCGCCCGCGAGTACAGGCGCGATGACCTGGCTTTTTTGAACGTGACTCCATTTTGAATTTTCGCAGAAGTAGTACTCGCCGTCGTACGTGATGTAGGTTGAATCTTCCAGTTCGCCGCATCCGTCCTCGTGGATGACCGGCGGAATTGCCTCGCTGTCGGGGAGAGTTTCCCATTCGCCGTTCTTGCAGATGTAGTAGCTGTCGTATTTGACGACATGTCCGTTGCGGCAGGTATCCTGGTTCAATATGGGCGGAATCTGCTTGTCGGCAGGAAGCCTTTCCCATCTCCATTGCCAGCCGTTGCGGAAAACGCACCAGTAATAGACGCTGTCGGCATAGGCGACTTCGTTTTCATTTTCCTTGCCGCAGGCGATACCGTAGTAGTCAAAGTAGCTGATACCGTTCCAGTTATTGTTGGCATTGCAGCGGAAGTAGCTTGACGGCGGCAGCTTGAGCGTGTCGCCTGCCGTGCAGGAGTCGTCGGTCACGTAGCCCAGGACGGTAATGCTTTCCCATCTGCCGTTGTGGCACTTGAAATAACTGCTGTCGTAAGCGGCCTTTTCGTTCTCTTTATCTGCGGTACAGTCGCCGTATATGTTATAGAAGTTTGCTTCGAACTTTGCCTGTTCCCTGTTGAAGCCTGAAATGGTGTCGGTCCATCTCATCGAGAATCCGTAACCGTCGCACGTGAATATGTGATCGTGATAGGCGCGATACTTGCCCTTGTTGCCGTAACCGCATTCGCCGAACAGGTACTCGATGGCGTCCTTGTCGTTTGCCGGGACCCAGGCCAGAATGCTTTCGGAGCAAGTGTACACGGTGTCGTTCTTCACGTGACGATCCTTGTTCCCGTTGTGGCAGGTGCCAAATTCAGTGTCGAGTGCATTGAATTTTTTCCAGAACCAGGTGGAATCGCTGCGCATGTCGCATACAAGGTAGTTCTTGTCTTGTGCGCTGCCTTCCTGATTGATTTGAGCCTGCAGACCGATGCTGTCGCATGCCGGAAGTCCATAGGTGTCTTGCCACAGCGTTGAAAAGTACGAAAGGCTTGTGCTGTCGATCTTTGAAAAATTCCAGTCGCGTGCCAGTAACGCATCTACAATATGGAGAGCGTCGAAGAGGCTTTCGTTAACCTCGTTTTTTTCAATCGAACTTGCCATCGTTTCAAAGGTGGCCGCAAACGCCGAGTCGGAATCGCCTGTTGATGCCAGAATGTAGGGCATGATTTTCAGGGCCTCGAACTTGACACTGTCGGATTCAAAATCTATTCCCTCTTGCCACACCATACCGAACATCCTGAAAATTTCGCGCGAGGCCTTTTTCTTGGCATTGTTCAGGTAAAAACCGTCTTCTTGCACCAGGTACTTGACGCGCTTGCTTTCGAGGGCGCCGAGCAGATTGATACTTGGCGAGGGGTAGCGCCCAAAGTCGACATATTCCTCGAACGTCAGTTCCTTTGCGTCGGGCGAGGCGCTGCGTGTGCAGGTGAATGTAAGCTTGGCGAATGAGGTTGGATAGAAACTGGAATCCGATGTGAAAGTGTATCTGCCGGAATCGTCCTTGTGGATGCTGGCTTCGTAGATGTCGAATTCGTCGAGCTTCTGGTCAAGCGCTGTAATCGTCAGAGTCTTGGGAACCAGGGGCTTCTCCAGCGAAAAATTTCCTGACAGGGCGGTGAAAATATCGGATGAATCGTGGTAAGCGATGGCTCTTCTGGAATCGTGATTGTCGAAGTCGGAATAGTCGTAGGTATGGTCATAACAGCCTGCAGCGAATAGTGCGGCTAAAATAATCGGTATCGCGGATACCTTATGACTAAAATACACCATTCTATCCCTTTTTGATACTCCGCTCATCTCTGCACAACAAGATAATTTATTTCCCCTGTTCAAACAACATAAAATTAGAAATAGACGATAAAGTGCCTATTTTGAAGGATAATTTGAAGCTCTGTTTAGGGAAGGCTGGCTGTGGAAAAAATTTAATTTATTAAGTTTATTGTCATAACGACCTCTATAAGAAAGGAATATATGGAAAACGAAGGAAATCAGTGGGGAGCGGAATTGAACTGCGCTCGCTCCATGAGCAATAGGGAAATTAAAGAATTCGCCTGGAATGCGATGAGCGGTCGCTGGCTTTACGGCGCCTTGACTTTGATATTGTTCCTGGCAGTCGTTATGGGAATCTCGACTCCGCAATTCTTTATGGAAGAAGGCTCCGCGATCTATCATGCCTGGGAAATCATCTGTACGCCGTTTACATGGGTTTTGTGGATAGGACTTGTCGCTTGCTATTTGGATTTGGCGCTGAAGGCTGAGCCTTCTTATGCACGGCTGTTCCTGGGATACCGCAGCGTGGAATATTTCCTGAAGATTGTGATTACGGAAATGATTCAATACTTTATGCTTATGTTGTGGTTCCTGCTTTTGGTCGTCCCGGGCATCATGAAATCGTATTCCTACACGATGACGGAATTGGTCCTTGTCGAACATCCTGAATATACTCCGCTGCAGGCCATTACCGCGAGCAAGGAAATGATGTACGGTCACCGTTGGGAATTTTTCTGCTTGCAGGCCCGTTTCTGGGCTTGGGGGCTGCTGTGCTGCTTTACCTTCGGCATTGCGGCGTTGTGGCTGTATCCGTACTATATGACCGCCAAGAGCAAGTTCTACCTGGAGTTGAAGTAGAGCGTTATGATCGCTTTTTTATTCGTACTGCTTGCGGCGCTCGCCCTGGTCTATGTCAACCTGAGCACCCTTGCCAAGGGAAAGGCGGGGCGGATTATTGCCCTGTCGGTGCTGGTGCTGCTGTTCCTGTCGATGACGTTCCGCGATACATGGGCGGGGAGTGTTGCCGTCGCGTTTTTTGCGGTGTGGCTTCCCAATGCGCTTTTGTTCTACATTCCCTGGACGCTTTACCGCATCGGTTACTACTTCACGCAGCCGCACCACTTGAGCAGGCATTTTGTCCGCCGCGTGAGCCGCGGGCTTTTGGGCGTTACGGTGGGGATTGCGCTTGCGATGTTCGCTTACGGCGTGCCGCACAATGACGACTACAAGATGATGGACCTGACGGTGGATTTGCCATCTCAATATACGGAAGGGTTCACCGCGATTTTCTTTAGCGACATTCATGTGGATCCGCTTTTCAAGGCGGAAAAGTTGCAGCGTTTTATTGCGCAGGCGGATTCAATCAAGCCGGACTACTTGTTGTTCGGCGGTGACTTGGCCGATGTGTCCATGGAGCAGCTGGATGCCTGGGGTTACGATAGTTTGTTCAAGATGCTGACATCGAAGGCGAAGGTCGCGGCGGTGGCCGTCAACGGGAATCACGAATCGATGCAGGAACGCGCGGGTTCCAATCCGAATGATTGGATGCGCAAGGTGGGTTTCGTGGTGCTGGACGATTCCACGGCGTGTATCGGGAAGGCGTGCTTTACGGGGCGCACCGACTACATGGTCGCGCGCGGCCGCGATGTACTTCGTCGCCCGCTTGCGGAGCTGATTCCGGATTCGCTCCAGTTGACTGAAATTCCGCAGGATTCGATGGGCGCTGTGGCCGCAAATGAAAGCGTTGCTGGAGCCCCGGTAGTTGATTCGCTTGCGGATACGGCTGCAGCTAGGATTGCCTACGATACGACGGTTGTGCGCCGCCCCTGGATTTTGCTGGACCATCAGCCCAAGGGAATCGAGAAGGGGCATGTAGGCAGGTTCCCGGACATGGCGCTTTCGGGACATACGCACGATGGGCAGTTTTTCCCGGTGACTTTCATTATCAATTATGTATGGAAGGTCGCTTACGGCAAGGGGGCGCTTGGCGGCGTCTTTTGGCTCGTGAGTTCCGGCTTTGACTGCTGGGGTCCGCCGGTACGTTTCGGCTCCGATTCAGAATTTTGGATTATCAAGTTCAAGCCGCACGAGAACGTAATGCCGGAATAAGGAAATATCTTGCTTGATTATTTCGAGAGCTTGTTGTAGACTGCGATTTGGCGCTCGATGATGCCGTCCCAGGTGAAGCATTCGGCGATGCGCTTACGGGAGCCGGCGAGCAGGTGCTTTACAAGCTCGGGCTCGGCGGCGAGGCGCTTGTAGGCGCTTGCGAGGGCCTCGGGGTCTTTTTCGGGAACGAGGATTCCCGAGACGCCGTCCACGACGACATCGGGGATGCCGCCCACGTTGCTTGCGACGATGGGGAGGCCGAGTTCCATGGCCTCGATGAGGACGACGCCGAGGCCCTCGGTGTCGCCCTTGCTGTCGACAATCGCCGGGAGCGTGAAGACGTTAGCGGTCTTGTATTCGTTCGCGAGCGCTTCGGGCGAAAGTTTGCCGGTAAAAATGATTTCTGCAGGAGGTGCGGCTTCGCTATTTAAGGCATCGTCGGATCCGCATCTACTGGATTCCCTCCCGTTGGTCGAGAATGACGCGACTGGGGATTTCCCATTGTGATCACACAATGCATCTGCCTGCATCTTCAGCTGCTTGGTGAGGTCGCCGACGCCGACGATGCGGATTTCGAACTGGTCGCGTGGCAGGTACTTGGCGGCCTCGATGAGGTAGCGAATGCCCTTGCGTTCGATATGGCGCCCGACAAAAAGAATCTTGAACTTACCGTTTATCGGGTGCGGTACGGGGCGTTGCGGGGTGTCCCCACCCTGGTGGCCATGCGCACTAAGCGATGGATCGCTAAGTGCTGTCCGCCCGCTAGAGGGGGTAGCGGATGCCGTGGCAGAAGCGAGGGGGAGACTTCCCCCTTCTAGAGTCGTGCCATACGGGCTCCATTCCACATCGACATTGCGGAGGGCCTTGATTTTACTTGCGGTAAAACTTGAATTTGCGAATACGGCTTGCGCCTGGCCGATGGCGAATTTCAGGAGCGGCTTCACCCACTTTTTCTTGCGGATGAGCAGGAGTTCCGCCCCGTGGAAATTGAGGACCAGCGGGATTCTGAACAGCTTGGCGGCACCGAGGGCGATGTAGGCGTGCGGGAACGGCCAATGTGCGTGGATGATGTCGGGCTTCCACTTGCGACAGATCTTGATGCACTTGAAGAATCCGCTGATGATGTAAGGGATCGCGAGTAGCTGCAGCCAGGGCTTGCTTGCCATCTTGCTGGGGGCGCCTTCTTCGTGGGTGAGCATTTCCCAGTTGGCGGGCGCATAGCGGAAACGGTTCACCTTGATGCCGTCGATTTCGTGGCTCTTAAGGCCTTTGTATGCGGGGGCGAGAACCTGGATGTCGAGGCCCGCTTTCTTGAGGTGCGCAAGGGAGGTACGCAGCCAGGGGACTTCGGCGTCTTCGTGAAAACGCGGATAGACGGACCCGATGACGAGAACTTTCTGGACCATTTAGTTTATGCGGAAGGTTCGCCGGCGGCTGCGGGAGCGAATTCCTGCGAAATGGAAGTAATGGCGTTGATGTCCTGCGCGTCGCTTACGCAGGCAGGGTAGACGATGGGCTTGATGACGGCAGAAAGGAGGTTCGCAAGTCCCTTGAAGTCCATGTCGTTCGCGGTCTGCAGGAGTCTTCCGCGGATGCGGATCCAGCTTTCGATCTTGGAATCGAGCAGCAGCATGCCAAGGCCCGAGCCGTTTTCAAGGAAACCGAGGATGTCGCTTCCGCGGCTGTTCTTGTTGAGTGCGGTGAGGAATACGTCCCAGAATTGGATGCAGGTGTCCCTGTCTCCCAGGATTTTTTCGATGGCCGAGAAGTCGAATTCCAGATAGACGAAGGAGCTTTTGTCCTCGTCGCTGCGGATAATTTCTTCCTGGCACCGCCTTTCGAATATGTCTTCGGTGTAGATAGAAATATTAAAGTGGTGCTTTCTAATCAATTTGAAGAGTTCTTGCTTCATCGCAGCACAAAATTAGTCTATTTTTTGACCATGCAACGCTTGCTCAAATTGAAAAAAGTGCTCAAGAATAGTGTTTTGGCGTCCTCCGTCGAAAATTTCAAGACGATCCGGGCGTCAATGTCCAAATACCGTCCATTGACCGAGGCCGAGATTCAGGTTCTCGAAAGGAACGGCAACCGTTCCGAGTCGTGGGCGAAGGTCATGGTCGAAAACGACTTCGACCCGAACCGCATTATTCGGAGCTCGTTCATGGGCGAGGTTTACTTGCCGCGCTTTTTCGGGACACTCCTGTTGCCGGGTGACGTGTCTTTCCCGACGGGTATTTACGACAGCCTGGTGCATAACTGTCTCGTGGAGAACGCTCTTGTCCACAAGGTGGCGATGCTCAGCAACATTCTGGTACGCAGCAGTTCGGTGGTGCAGAACGTGGGCTCAATCGTGAGCAGCGGAAAGATCAGCTACATGGTCGGCAACGCGATGCACGTGGGTAACGAGATGGGCGGTCGCAGCGTTCTCGTGTTCCCCGAAATCAATATGGAGCTGGTGGACCTGCAGCTTTTCCACAAGCCGGAGCCCGATGTCGCGACGGCGTTCGCGGAGCAGCTCAAGGCATACCGCGAAGAGACCGCACTTTCTTTCGGCATTGTCGGGAAGGGTGCGGTTATCTGCAATACGAACATTATTCGTAACAGCTGGATCGGTGCGCATGCGCGTATCGAGGGCGCCGAGAAGATCCGTAACTCGGTGGTGCTTTCGTCGCTCGAGGAACCGAGCCACGTGTACGATTCCGTGATTCTTGAAAATTCGAACGTGCAGATGGGCGTGACGATCCATACGGGCGCGGAGGTGCAGGGTTCTGTGCTGATGAGCCGTACGACGGTTGCCTGCAAGGCGATCGTGAAGTCGTCGATTATCGCTCCGTGTTGCCATATTGAAGAAGGCGAGGTGAACAGTTCGTACATGGGCCCCATGACGCAGATGCATCACCATTCGCTTTTGATTGCGGCGCTCTGGCCCGACGGATGTGGCAACCTGGGCTACGGCGCGAACGTGGGTAGCAACCATACCGGCCGTATGCCCGATCAGGAAGTGATGCCCGGACAGGGAATGTTTTTTGGGCTCGGCGTAAATGTCAAGTTCCCCGCGAATTACCGCGAGTCGCCCTTTACGCTGATTGCTTCGGGACTTACGACGCTCCCACAACGGGTCAAGTTCCCGTTCTCGCTGATCAAGCCGGGGGACCCGCAGCTGAACGGCATTGCTCCGCGGCTGAATGAAATTGTGCCTGGCTGGAATTATGCGAATAACGCCTATGCGCTCGACCGCAACCTTTACAAGTATTCCATTCGTGGCAAGGGGTTCGTGCCGGCTTCGTTCTATACGATTTTCAGTCCCGATACGTTGCGCTATGTATACGACGCCTACCAGCGCCTGCAGGTGACGGAAGTTCGCGATTTCTACACCAAGGAACATATCGACGGGCTTGGCGAAAACTTCCTTCGCGAACGCGTGCGCCAGAAGGCGATCAAGATTTACCGCGAGTACTTGGAACGCTATGCGCTGGAACAGGTGATAACCCTGGTGGTGAACGATCCGAATTTGCAGTCGCAACCGGTCAAGGAACTGCGTCGCCTTTCGACCAACGATGCCAACAAGGACGTGATGCGCACGGTGGTGCTTCCCGAGACGTTCGACGAGTTGCTGAAGCGTTACCGCCAGCTTGAAAAGGACTGGTTTGAACGCGTGACGCACGGCCTCGACAAGGACAACGATCGTGGCCGAAAGATTTTCGACGACTACGATGACGCGCATCCCGTGGACAGGGGATTTACCGAATGGGAAAAGAACCGAGTCGAAGATAAGCTGCGCCGTTTGGCGTCTATCGTGAAGACGGCCAAGGCGGAATGATCTCGGCGACTGTGATACTCGTTGCGGTCCTCGTGATCGAGGTGATGGCTCGGCTTGCTTTGGAAATTCGCGAGCGGAGGCTTTCGCAGTTGCGTGGCGGTGTATTTGCCGTGCTCCGCCTGATTCCGCTGGTGAACGATATCGTGCCGTTGCCGGAGAATCGCAGGGAACCTACCGAGAATGAATTTGTCCGAAAGCACGAGGAAGGCCATTCGGAGTTGCGGCACGGCATCTTGCGGAATTTGGCGAAGGTCGCTTTGCTGTTGCTTGCCGTGTGGCTCTTTGCCTTTCTGCTGGCGAGTCGCGGAATGTCGCTTGTGGAAGCGGTTCTGTGGCTGCACCTGGCGGCAATCCCGTTCCGTACGGTATTCCACTTGTATTGCTGGCATCAGGAATACGAGGCGGACCGTTACGCCTTCGAGAAACTTGGCAAGAAAGTAGCGAAGGCCGCGATGCGCGACCTTGCCGTAAGCGAGATTCCCTATACGAAGCTTTTTGCGGTAATTTACCGCGAGCACCCGACCGTTGCGATTCGCAGTCAGAAAATCCTGAACAAGGAAATCAAGGCAGGGCAGGGTCGCGCCGCTTAAGGCACTTCCTGATATGCCGTTTAATGCACCTGGATGCGGTGCATCTGTACTCCCTGACGAATCAGGAACGTTCCCGCCTGCTTGAAATGCTGGCGGACCGATGCTGCGATGTTTTCAGCCTGCCAGGAGCCTGCCGGCAGTGTGCCGAGGAAGCGCCCTTGCATGTCGAATAATTGCAAAGGTTCGCCTGGACGGAACATTTCCTGCCTGTACATTCCGAAATCGCGCAGCGCTACCGACGACGAATCTCTCGTCGAATCCTGTTTGGTGGTATCCGGTTCCACGAAGGGGTGCGCCGGATCGTCTACGACGACCTTGAAGGTCACGGAGCCCTCGCAGCCCGAGGCGTTCGTGTGGACCGCCTTGTAGTAGCCACTCATGGTGCCGTCCATCTTGCCGATGTGGATTTCGCGGTTCGTGGAGGTAAAGTTGTTCGGGCCGCTCCATACCCAGCGCCCGCCTTCCCACGGGTGCGGGCCAATCGAAAGCGAATCGCCCTTGGAAAGCGAGATATCAGTTGCGGTGGACCAACCTTCGTTATTGTTGATCTTCGAATACGGAATAATGGAATCCGGCTTGCAGACGCCACCTTCGGCGCCGTCAATCACCATCGTGGTAATCGTGTTGGACTTCGCCGTCATCGAGAGCGTCTTCCCCGACACCGCAATATCGGATTGCGTCGTTAAACTGCCCGGCAATTCGAACCGTACCACCTTCGCGCTTGCGCCGATTTTGTCAAACCCGCGCAAGTCGAATTCATACCTCACGTCGCTTGAGCCGCTGTTACGAACCACGAGCACCAAGGCGCCATCTTCTCGCAGCGCCGCGAGCGTATTGCCGTTATCGCTGTCGATAATGCGCGAGCCCGGACGGATGTAGCGGCTGAATGC
Organism: Fibrobacter sp. UWH4; assembly: GCF_900142475.1. NCBI lineage: Bacteria > Pseudomonadati > Fibrobacterota > Fibrobacteria > Fibrobacterales > Fibrobacteraceae > Fibrobacter > Fibrobacter sp. UWH4. The sequence goes on along the minus strand of NZ_FRAY01000008.1, from coordinate 48,136 downwards.
GGCATGCATGTAGTAGCGCGCATTCGGGCTGAAAGTCTGCTTGCTGTGGTTCAGCGCGAGGCTACGCCAGTTCTCGGCCGGGTCGCCAATCTGCCAGTCCACCCAGGCGCTCGCCTTCATGTCGCGCAGGTCCGCAAGAATCACGCCCGCCATCCAGAGTGCAATGTTCTCGTCGCCGCTCTTGTGAAGCGGTCCCGTTTCGGACTGCCACACCTTCTTGTCTTTCGCGAACGCCGCATTGAAAAGTTTGGCGCGGTTGTCGCCGCCGGAATAGCTGTGCGTGTTCACCTGGAACATGTAAGAAAGCGCTTCGGAACTGTACTTGTTGAACTGGTTCAAGGCATCGCCAATGTTCGTCTCGTCGGCGGCACTCACCGAAGTCTCCGGGAACAGGCCCTTCTTCTGAAGCGCCTTGCCGAGTTCCACAATCATTTTCGTCTGGTTGTTCTTGAAGCCGCAACCTTCCTGCCCGCCGTTCGATTTCCACCAGCCGGCACTCGGCTCGTTGAACGGTTCCACCGTGCGGAACGTAATTCCCCATTCCTTCTTGAAGTGCAGCGCCACTTCGGAGAGGTAGTCCGCGAAGTCGTCGAAATAGTCTTCCTTGAGGTTGTCGCTACCGTCGCTAGAGCCCGAGACGCAACCGCTCTTGGTCATCCACCACGGGGGCGAATTGCTGAACGCCTCGAAAATCGGGTCCTTTACGCGCTTGGAAAGTTCAACCGCGATCGTGCGCTGGTACGGGTCTGCCGTCCAGTCGAAATCGCCCTTTTCGGTAGGCTTGTAGCCGGGAACGTTCGCGCCGCCGTCGCCCTTCGTGAGGTGATTATGGCCCGGCTGGTCGCCGCCGCCGATGTTGTAGCGGAAAATCGTGTAGCCCAGACCCGTGTCCGGGTCGGCAATCGCACCCAGAAGCTTGCTGCGGTTCGCCTCGCTCCAGGCGCCCGCCTTTACGGCCCACCAGCAGAGACTCGTGCCCCAGCCCTCGAAAACCTGATACTTTTTGCCGGGGTCCACAACGACCTTAGTCTGTGCATGCGCAGGGGCAAATAAACCTGCTAAACAGAACGCGGCAAGGGCCACGCCCGAGACTTTAAAATCTTTACCAATACCCATCATACCCCTAAATATACCCCCAAAATGAATAAATGTCAAATGTGGACTTTTTCGGGGAAATTACGGTTCTATTTCAACCCACGCAGGATTTCTTTTTGCTCCGATGTGATGCGGTAGCTTTCGCAGGCTTTCTGGATGGTTTTTGCGTGGATCCAGGGCGAAAGTTTGCGGCCCTTGATGTAGGGGAATGTTGCGTCCCACTGCTTGGCAAGCGCCGTCGCCATGTACCAGGCGATGACCATCTGCACGTAGTAGCGGTCGGTGGGACGGGCGGCGTTTACCGATGCGGCCTGCTTCTGGGGCTGTGCTGCCCCCGTCGAATCATCATCGAAAAGGTTTTCGTCGATAGCCGCGACCCACTTCGAAAACTTCTTGTCGAATCGCTCGTCCAGGAAAAAGTTCATGAGCATGTTCACGCCGAAGCGAACCGTGTAAGGGTGCTTTGACTTGAGCCATTTTTCGATGCACGACACGAACCGCGCCTCGTCCTTAAGCAAAGCCTTTGGCGATTTACCGTCGCATACGGCCCAGTTGTCGATGTAGGGCAAAAACTGCTCGATGCGATGCAGGCAATCGTCAAAATCCTTGATGCGCTCGACCACAAAAAGGTGCACCTGGTTTTCTTCGAAGTATTTGTGCGGGAGCTTGTCTAAAAATTTGGCGACATCAGTCGGCACGGATTTTGCAACCGTTGAATCCGTCGCAGATCCAGCCGCAGAACCAGCAATCCTCGCGGAGCCCTTTGCAGAATCCGCGAACTCTTTCGCGATTTTTCGCATGGTAGGCACGCGCACGCCGATAATCGTTTTCTTGTCGATGTTCGGCAACAGCGACGCATGAAAGTCGCGGTACTTTAAATCCTGTTCGGCCAACAGGCGCTTGACAAGTTCGGCGGGAGTCATACCCGATAAAATAACAAAATTTCTGCTAGAGCAGCCTTGAAATCGCAACTACTTCTTTGTAGCCGCGATATACTTTCTCCAGTCACCGTACTCCGAGATATCGACAGCCTTCTTGTCGTAAATCCACTCACCCATAGAGGTGTCGGAAAGGAATCCCGAAACAAGTGTCCCGTCGATTGTCTTGATTTTGCCGATGCAAAGCGGTTTCGGAATGCGGCTTACAAAATTGCCGAAGTCCTCTGCGGTGAGCCCGTAGATTTCGATGTAGAAACTGTGCCCTTCTCCTTTAGGGCAGGAGACGAGTGCGGGCTTTTGAATACCGTGATCGTTGAAAGTAAACATCCTGTATTCGGGAGCTGTTCTAGTGCCTTTCAGGAAGGTTGCGCGCGAAAGCTCCCAATAGAGCCGGCATCCTCTGAGGTGGGCGCCACAGACGGCAAGCGGTATTCTTTTTTCAAGGAAGGGCTTAGCCGCTTCGGCGGCATCGAGCAGCTTGTAATCGTCGAAAGCCTTGCCCACGAGCGTTACGCCAAACGGAAGGCTCGTTGCGTTTTCGTCTTTGCCTGTAGCGTCTTCAGCGGGGATGGCGAGAGCCGAATAATCCAGCAGGTTCATATAGTTGGTGTAGTAACCCAGATTGGAATTCAACGCGATGGGGTTGCTTTCGACTTCGTCCGTCTTGTAGATGGTCCCTGCGGTCGGTGTAAGCAGAAAATCGACCGACGATATTATTTTATCTGTAATTTTCTTATATGCTTGCAACTTATGGAAGCCTTCGAAGACTTCTGACGGATGCGGAATTTGTTTAGGCGATATGATTGCCTTGGTTACCGGATGAATTTCGTCCGAATGCTCCTCGATGAATTTTCCGACGGCATTGTAGCGTTCGAAAACCCATGGACCTTCGTAGAGAAGCCTCGCCGCTTTCAGGAAGGGTTCGAACGGGACGACGACCTTTGTACCGCCAGCCCTTTCGAATGCGCAAACTGCTTTTTCGAATGCTTCTCGGTAGCCCTCGTTGCCGAAAAACTCTAACGTGTCGGGCACGCCGAAGGTCCATTTTTCGGTGAGTCTCGCACGCAGTTCCGCATTGGCGTTCCATGGAGCTTCCCTGGAATACGGGTCTTCGGGATCTTCTCCTTGTGCGACGTTCAAGACCATTTTCGCGTCTTCAATATCTAGCGCAAAGATGCTGACGCAGTCGAGGCTTCGGCAAGCGGGAATGACCCCGTTTGTGCTGAGCAGACCGCGCGTCGGCTTGACGCCTACCAGCTTGTTGAATGCCGCGGGAACGCGCCCGGAGCCCGCCGTATCGGTGCCGAGGGCGAAACTGCAGAGTTCATAGGCGAGCGATGCCGCCGAACCGCTGCTGCTTCCGCCTGAAATGTATTCTGGAGCATACCTGTTGGGAATGGCTCCGTAGGGGCTGCGTGTTCCGACGAGTCCCGTGGCGAACTGGTCCATGTTCGTCTTTCCGACCGGGATGGCGCCAGCTTCAATCAGGCGGCTTACGACAAATGAATTTTTTGCTGCCGTATAGGCGTAGGCGGGGCATGCCGAGGTGCTTTCGAGACCTTCCACGTCGATGTTGTCCTTGATGGCGAATGGAATTCCGAAAAGCGGCTTGTCTTCGGGAAATTCGGAAAACTTTTCGAGCGGTTCCAGGTATTTTTCCAGGGCCTCCTTCGAAAGGCGGCTGATCCAGATTTGTGCGGGTGCCTTTTCCATTTCGGCAAGGACGTATTCGATGACGGCGCGTGGAGTTGTCGCCCCGCTGCGGTATGCGTTTAAGAGGGATGATATTCTGAGGTCCATAAATCCTCCTGTTATAATTCCAAAAGATGTTCCACGGCAAGGTTGTAGAGCCCTGCGAAATATTCGCTTTCGGTATTGGGCTTGATGATGATTCGGGGCAGCTGCAAACGGTCCAGATGCCTGCGCAAGTGCTGGACGATGGCCTGCTCGTTCATTTCGGATGCAAGCCCGCCGGTAAGCACGATCTGAGCGGGGTCAAGGAAGACGACTGCCGCAGTGACAAGCTGGTTTACGATAGGCATCGCGTACTCTATGTCGCTGAAGGCCGCCGTTTGGCTGCTTTTGTTAAAATTGAAGGGGTAGTACGAAAGTTCGCCGGCAAGGTTCGAGGTGCCGCGTAGGATTTTCCCGTCGACGATAAAGCCGCCTGCGGGCGTGTTCCTTTTCGGGAAAAAGAGGAGCGCCACGTTTTTCTCGTTGCTGTTTGATTTTGAATAACCTAACGCAATGGTATTCATGTCGTTCTCGACAACGGTCGGAATTTTTAGCGCGTGTTCAATTCTTTCTGCCAGATTTGTTCCACGGAGTTCCTCGATGTCTGAAAACTCGATGATGCCGTTATTGACGCAACCCTGTACGCCGATAACGATGATTTTGATGTCGGCTTCCTTTTTCAGGATTTTGCGGATATTGGAGATGATGACTTCGGGAGAAATGAGTCTTTCCCTGAAGGTCCCGTTTTGCTTGATGTTGCCGCAGATATCCTGGACGCGGAAATGCAGAAGCTTTTCTTCGTTGTCGGAGTAGGCGTATATGCAGAGCGACTTGCCCCATTCGTGATTGTACTGGTAGGCTATGGCGGGGCGCCCGCCGCTAGAAATGCGCTGGGATTCTTCGGTGATTTCGCCTGCAGCGGTTAATTCGTTCAAAATGGTGCCGCAGGTGACGACGCTGAGTCCAGTCGCCTGCGAAAGCTCCGCCTTCGTGGCTGCACCGAGTGAAAGCAGCGCTGTCTTGACGGCACGTGTGTTATGTTTTTTTAATTCCGCTGTTGTGTTCGTTTGTTTCATACCTTAAAATATAGTGACGCGGCTTCACTTTTGTAAAGAGGTTACAAAAGTTTTTTTGAAAAGATTTTTTCAAGTTTATCCGAAATTCATTAATTTACACAAATTACAGGATTTACATTTTTTTGAAATGCAGATGGACTTTTTAAAAGTGTTTTACAAATTGCGGAACTATAAAAATGTTGCAAAGTTCTTATGTCGCTTGAAAATGCGTTTTTTTTCAAAATTTGGCCCATTTTGAAAATTGGCACACCTTTTGCTACATCCTTGGCAAACAAGTGAGGATATTATGAATTTGACAAAAATACTTCTGGTATGTGTTACTGCGGCCGTTGCTGCCGTATATGCTCAAAAGCCCCTGCTGAAAATTGCCTACAGTGATTGGCCGGGATGGACCGCGTGGGAAATTGCCGATAAGAAGGGCTTCTTCAAAAAGCATGATGTCAATGTCAAGCTGGAATGGTTTGATTATGGCCCTTCTATGGATGCCTTTGCCGCAAAGCAGGTGGATGCCGTGGGAGTGGCGAATGGCGATGCCATGATGCTTAACGCGACGGGCGCCCGCAACTCTATCATCTTGATCAACGACTACAGTAACGGAAACGACAAGATTGTCGGTGCTCCCGGAATCAACTCCATCAAGGATCTCAAGGGAAAGAAGGTGGGGGTCGAATTCGGATGCCTTTCGCATGCGCTGCTGATCAACGCCCTTACGAAAATGGGCTTGAAAGAATCCGACGTGTCGCTTGTGAATATGCCGACGCATCAGGCGGTACAGACCCTTGAAAGCGGCGAGGTCTCCGCAGTGGTCGCATGGGTTCCGCATTCCGTGAACGCGCTTGAAGTGGTCAAAGGAGCCAAGGAACTTTACTCTAGCGCGAACGAACCCGGAATCATCTACGACGTTCTCGCGGTATCGCAGGAGTCGCTGATGAAAAACAAGGCCGAATGGGAAAAGGTTGTAGCCGCCTGGTACGATGTCATCGATTTCCTGAACGATCCGAAAAACAAGGCCGAAGCTGTCAAGATTCTTGCCGCCCGCGTGGGTATCTCCGAAAAGAAATACGCCACGTTTATGGGTGGGACCAGATTCCTGACGGCAGAAGAAGCGGCGGCCCGTTTCAAGAAGGGCGATGGCTACGGTTCGGTTTATGGGTCTAGCAAGAATGTCGACGCGTTCTTCGTGAAGAACAAGGTTTATGAAAAGAATGTGGATGTGAACCGTTACATTATCCCTTCGTTCACGGAAACATTCGTCAAGGCGAAAAAGTAAAACCCCGAAATTGGAAACGTTATGATTAACCCGATTGGAATTCAAAAGCATGTTGGAAAGAAGTGGACGGTGGTGCTAGCAGTGCTTTCGTTCATTATTCCCCTTGCCGTCTGGAGCGTGGTAAGCTACGTACCTTTCGTGTACCACCCGCTCGTCAAGGTGGTCGATGCCGGTGGCAGCATGTTTTGCTAGCCGGGCGACGAAATCGAACGCGTCAATTTCGAGGAAGAAAATAAGTCCCTGCTGGCCGCGGGCGAGAAAGCGATGACGGGTGTGCGCATCAACCCCGCCTATCTCCCGGCTCCGCATAAGGTCGCCAAAGCTCTAGTGACGGCTTTTATGACGGAACCGAGGCGCGATGGCGATGTCTGGTTTTACGAAAGTATACTCCACTCTGTAAAAATCGTATTCCTGGCCTTTTTGCTGTCGAGTCTCGTCGGCGTGCCGCTGGGCATTATTTGCGGCGCGGTCCCGTTCTTTGAAAAGTTGACTGGTCCCTTCATTGAGTTTTTCCGGTATTTTCCGGCGCCGGTATTCGGTGCATTGGCCGTTGCTATTCTCGGAATCAGCGACGCACCCAAGATCGCGATTATCATCATCGGTACGTTTTTCCAGCAGGTCCCTATGCTGTGCGCCACCACCCGCCGTGTCGATTCGACTTTGATCGAAGCCGCTCGCACGTTGGGAGCCTCTTCTCGACGCATCATGTTCAAGGTTATCTTGCCCGAGATTGCTCCCAAGATGTACAAGGATATGCGCATTTTGCTGGGTTGGGCGTGGACCTACCTGATTGTGGCTGAAGTGGTCGGCACGAGTTCCGGCATCACCTGGTTCATCAATCAGCAGGCGAAGTACCGCAATTTCGACAATGTTTATGCGGCGATTATCATTCTCGGAATTATCGGGCTGGGTTGCGATCTTGTGCTCAATTTCCTCAGTCGCGATTTCTTTGCCTGGGAAGGTGGTCATGTCGGTGTGACCTCCAAGATCAAGAAGGAAATTTTTGCGCCTAAGGATACCGTGTTTTCGTTCCGCCTGACTCCCGAAGAAAAGGCGCTCAAGGAGAAATACCATGGAAGGTTCTAAAGATGTTTTCGATGACTGCATTCTGGAAGCGCGCCATATCGTAAAGGATTTCGAGAATTCTTCCGGCAGGGGAATGCACCGTGTTTTGGACGATATCTCGTTCCGCGTACGCCGTCGCGAATTCCTCTCGGTGATCGGACCTTCCGGTTGTGGAAAGTCGACACTCATCCGTATTGCGGCGGGCCTCGAGACGGCGACCGGCGGCGAGTTTCTGCTCGACGGAAATGTGGTCCGCGGGACTGGTGCCGAAAGGGGAATGGTGTTCCAGAAGTACTCCCTTTTTCCGTGGCTTTCGGTCAAGCAGAATGTGATGTTTGGCCTCGAATCGACAGGGCGCGGAGGCGATGAGGCCGAAGAGGTTGCCGAGCAGTGGCTTGAAATTGTAGGTCTCGAAAAGTACGGTGAATTTTTCCCGAAGCAGCTTTCGGGTGGCATGCAGCAGCGCGTCGCCATCGCGAGGGCGCTGGCGCCTCAGCCGCGTGTACTGCTGATGGATGAGCCGTTCGGTGCGCTCGATGCGCAGACAAGGACGCAGATGCAGAGGTATCTGCTTGAAGTCTGGAAGAACATCGACATCACGATCATTTTCGTGACGCACGATCTGGACGAAGCCGTATTCCTTTCGGACCGCATCTTGACTTTGCAGGCGAATCCCGGAAAGGTCAAGGAGATGGTCGAAGTGCCGGTTCCGCGCCCCCGTAACAAGGGAAGTCTAAGTTTGCGCGAATTTAACGAAACGCGGAAACATATCGAAGAACTGATTCGCCCGCCGAAGGTGAACGAAGTTGCCGAAGAGGATTTTAAAATCGTCAACATGGTTGGGATGCAACCATAAAAATCAGGAGTTATTATGTCTGAATCTAAAGTACTTTGCGAACATGTTATTGCGGGTGGCTGGAACTACTCGCGCATTGTCAGGCGTGGTCAGAAAATTCGCCTCACGGACTTGGAGGGCGGCGCGAATGCATCGCTCATGTGTTATAACGCACGCAACTTTACCGAGCGCTTCAACTTGGGCGATACCCTGAAAATTCAGCATATCTGCCGCATCGCGAAGAATTGTTGCCTTTACGGCGATATGGGACGCATCTTGTTGAGTGTCGTCGAAGATTCCGTGGGCTGGCACGACCCTCTGTGTGGATGCACCCATGCGGCTTTGATCAAGGAACGTTTTGGCGAGAAGGATTACCAGAGCGCACACAACGATTTTTACCGTAACGGCTACGATTCCCTGCTGGTGGAAATCGGCAAGCACGGCATGACCAAGAGGGATTTTACGGAACTGGTCAATTTCTTTAGCAAGGTTGTGGTGACTTCCGACGGTAAGATGACTTTTGTCGAAAATAATTCCAAGCCGGGCGACTATGTGGAACTGCGTGCCGAAATGGATACCCTGGTGGTTATCGATACGGGTATGCACCCGCTGAACCCGAGCAAGGAATATCTACGCAAGCCCGTGAAAGTGGAACTTATGACTTGCGATGTCGCCGGCGCCGAAGACCCGTGCTTTACCTGGTGCCCCGAAAACGGCCGTGGTTACATCAACACGGCAAACTACAACTTGTAAGAGGTCTATCATGTTTACGAAGTATTTGGAAAGTTCGCTCAAGGAAGAAGATGCCTGCTATGTCGAGGATGTTGCTGCCGGGAAGGGCTGGCTGCATTTGATAAAAAAAGGTCAGATTTTCCGTATTCTGGATCTCAAGGGAAATCAGGCCGTCGATACATTGTTTATCAATGCGAATGATCCTTCGGAACGCTACAGCGTTCAGCAGACGGTGCAAAGACAGGCGAATTGCCTTGTTGGTGTAGGGACGAAGCTTTATTCCAACGATGATAACGTGATGCTTACGGTGATTGCCGATACTTGTGGTGACCACGATACGCTCGGAAGTGCTTGCTCCTGCGAAAGCAACACCTGTCGCTATGCGCTTGAGAAACGTTACATGCATGCTTGCCGTGAATCGTTCTTGAAGGTGCTGCTTGAAACCCCGAATCTGGACAAGCGCGACCAGGTGAACAACCTGAATTTCTTCATGTACGTTCCTTTTGATGAACAGGGAAACCTTAACTTTGCTGACGGGATTTCTTCGCCGGGAAAGTACGTGGAAATGCGTGCCGAGATGGATGTGCTCGCGGTCGTGAGTAATTGTCCGCAGCTGAACAATCCCTGTAATGCTTACGATCCGACCCCGGTCAGGATGATTGTGTGGGACAAGGAGTCTGTATGAACTCAAAACTTCTTGAAAGTTCCCATGACTTGAAGGACGCCGTCTTCGATGTGACGGTGCTTGCGGGCGACGGCTATATGCTTCCCCTAAAGAAGGGACAGGTGCTCCGCATGGTCGATGTAGAAGGGAATCAGTCCGGCGATGTGCAGATTTACAACGCGAACGATCCGACGGAACGTTATAATGCGAACAATACGATTACGGCACAGGCGAATACGATGATTGAGCTCGGCACGGTCATTCGCAGCAATTGTGGAAATGCAATGCTTACGGTGATTGCGGATACTTGCGGAGAACACGATACGCTTGGAAGCGGATGCTCCGCTGAAGGAAACGTGGTGCGCTATACGGACAAGACTCGCTATATGCACAGCTGCCGTGACACGTTCGTGCGTACGCTTGAAAATTATGGGATGAGCAAGCGCGATCAGACTTGTAACCTGAATTTTTTCACAAAGGTTATTCTGGATGACAAGGGGCACCTGGAATTTGCCGATGGAATTTCGGGACCGGGCAAGTACATAGAACTGCGTGCCGATATGGACGTGATGTTCCTGCTTTCGGATTGTTCTCAGTTAAACAATCCCTGCAATGACTACAATCCGACTCCGATTCGCTTGCTGGTTTTTGAAAAATAATTTATTTGGAATGGACTCATGGAAAACGGCTACGTATATCGAAATTTCACCAAGGAAGCGCTCGACGAGGCTTACGACAATAGCAAGGCGGTAAAGAACAGTAATGACTTGCTCGGAATCTTCTATATGCGAAGCGCCAAGCTTGCCACTAATTTCCAGGATACGCTGGATTTGCGTTATGGTCGGCATCCACGGGAAACATTAGATTACTTTAGTTGTGGAAAAAGGAACGCTCCGCTGTTTGTCTTTATCCATGGAGGATATTGGCAGATGCGTAACAAGGAGATGTTTCGCTTTGTTGCGAGCGGGCCGTTGGCGCACGGTTTCGATGTCGTCAATATCGGTTATCCGCTCGCTCCCGATAGGGATATGCGTGGTATTATCGCAAGTCTCCGCAGTGCGTTTAGTTACTTGCGTCTTCATAATGATGAGCTAGGGTTCGATGCGACGCATATTTTCGTGTCGGGTTGGTCGGCAGGAGCTCACTTGGCGGTCAATATGCTTGACGAACGTGGGGTCTGTGGAGCCCTTGCGATTAGTGGCATCTATGACCTAGAACCGATTTCCAAGTGTTACTTAAACGATAAACTTCAGCTGACCGAAAGTGAAATTCTCCTGTTCAGTCCGCTGCGTAAACCGTTTGTTAAAAAGTCGGTGGTCGTGGTGGTCGGCGCCGACGAGCTTCCGGAACTTCGTAGGCACAGCATCGAATTTGCGATGCGCCGTGCGGGAGACGGAATTTCCGGTTCGTTCAACCTGCTTTCGAATCAGAACCATTTTACGATTCTTGAGGAACTCGAAGACCCGGAAGGATCGCTGACGCAACTTCTGGTGCAACTGACAAAGTGTAAGAGGAAATAGTTATGTTCAACAAGGTACTTGTAGCAAACCGTGGCGAAATAGCCTGTCGTATTATCCGCTCCCTGAAAGAAATGGGAGTGAAATCTGTTGCCGTTTATTCAGATCCTGACGAAACGGCCGCCCATGTGTTGATGGCCGACGAGGCCGTGCGTATCGGGCCCGCACCGGTCAAGGATAGCTATCTGAATGTTCCCGCGATTTTGGATGCAATCAAGTCGACGGGGGCCGAGGCGGTTCATCCGGGTTACGGCTTCTTGAGTGAAAACGCAGAATTCGCGAAAGTCCTCGAAGAAAACGGGATTGCCTTTATCGGACCGACTCCGAAACATCTCGTAGAATTCGGCCTCAAGCATCGTAGTAAGGAACTGGCGCAGGAATTTAATGTTCCGCTCGTTCCCGGTTCGGGCCTGTTGGAAAATGTGGACGATGCCCTGGCACATTCCAAAGAGATCGGATACCCGGTGATGCTCAAGAGTACGGCGGGCGGTGGCGGCATCGGTATGAGTATCTGCCGTAGCGACAAGGAACTCGTTGAAAGTTTCGATAGGATCAAGAGACTGAGCGAGAACAACTTCAAGAACGCAGGCCTTTTTGTAGAAAAGTACGTGGAGCGCGGTCGCCATGTCGAGGTCCAGATTTTTGGCGATGGCGAAGGAAATGCCGTTGTGCTCGGAGAGCGCGACTGTTCTGTGCAACGCCGTAACCAGAAGGTGATCGAGGAGACTCCCGCTCCGAACCTTCCCGAAAAAACGCGCGAGGCGCTCCATTCTGCTGCGCTCCGGCTTGTGCAGGGTGTTGCGTATCGTTCTGCAGGGACCGTTGAATTTATTTATGACGCCCCGAGTGACAAGTTCTATTTCTTGGAAGTCAACACGCGCTTGCAAGTGGAACACGGCGTTACCGAAACAGTCTACGATGTAGATTTGGTGCGTTGGATGATCGAGCTTGCTGCAGGAACGCGCCCCTTTGAAATCGGGGCGAAGTTCGTTCCGCATGGTCATTCGATGGAATTCCGTGTTTACGCCGAAGACCCCGGTAAAAATTTCCGCCCGAGTAGTGGTCTGTTGACCGAGGTGAAATTCCCCGAAGGAATCCGTGTGGATACCTGGATTTCCCGTGGAACCGAAGTGAGTGCCTTTTACGATCCGCTTCTTGCGAAGGTGATTGTCGCGGGAAAGGACCGCGAAGAAAACATCAAGAATGCAAAGAATGCTCTTGCAGAAGTTCGGCTATACGGTTTCGAGACAAACATCAAGCTTCTGCGTGATGTGCTGGATATGGCCGATTTCGTTTCAGGAAATGTTTCAACCTGGATTCTGAACGATTACAAGTACAGCAACCGTATTTTCGAGGTTCTTGCTCCGGGGTTGCAGACAACGGTGCAAGATTATCCTGGCCGCCTGAAATATTGGGATGTCGGCATTCCGCCTAGCGGCCCGATGGATAATTACAGTTTCAGGCTTGCGAACAAGATTGTCGGTAATGCAGAGAATGCCGCCGGAATCGAGATGACCCATTCCGGGTGTACGCTCCTGTTCCACACCGATGCCGTTGTCGCCTTTACCGGAGGTGATTTTCCAGCGAAGATCAATGATGTGCCATGCCTCAAGAATACTCCGGTAGACGTGCATAAGGGTGATACTCTCAAGTTCGGCTTAAGCAAGGCGGGACAACGTTGCTATTTGGCGATTCGCGGTGGCATTGATGTTCCTGAATATTTGGGAAGCAAATCGACCTTTACGCTGGGCGGTTTTGGCGGACATGGTGGCCGTGCCCTGACTGCCGGGGATGTCCTGCATATCGGAAACGATATCGCGGGGGAATCCGTCATTCCGTCGGAATGTGCATTACCTTCTATTGGCACGGAATGGGAAATTGGCGTGATGTACGGTCCCCATGGAGCGCCGGACTACTTGACGGAAGAGGATGTCAAGGAATTTTTTGCTGCGACATGGGAAGTGCATTACAACTCTTCGAGAACGGGTATTCGCCTGATTGGTCCGCAGCCCAAGTGGGCTCGCCCCGATGGTGGCGAGGCGGGCTTGCATCCTTCGAACTTGCACGACAATGCCTACGCGGTGGGTACCGTGGATTTTACGGGAGATATGCCGATTATTTTGGGGGTTGACGGCCCGAGTCTCGGTGGTTTCGCCTGCCCCGTGACGATCGTTTCTGCGGAGCTCTGGAAGATGGGCCAGCTCCGTAGCGGAGATAAGGTCCGGTTCATTCCGCTTTCTGCCGAAGAAGCCGAGAAAATCAGGCTTGTCCGCGAAGAAATGCTTGCCGCTCCCGAAAATGTATCAAAGCCGATACCTGCGCTTGTTGCATCCCCGGTGACCACGCCTGTCATCGCAGAATTCAATACCGATTCCGAGATGGAACATATCGTCGTGCGTGCCGACGGCGATGACAATGTACTTGTTGAATTTGGCCCTGCGAAAATTGACTTGCGGCTTCGTTTCAAGGCGCACGCCTGGATGCTTGCCGTCAAGGAAAACTTTCGCGATGTCCTGATCGACGTCACGCCGGGAATCCGTTCTATACAAATTCACTATGATGTTCGGAAAATCCGTCAGGAAGGCGTTCTTGAGCGTCTTTGGAATTTGGCGGAACACCTGCGGAAAAATAAGCTTACGAAGGTGCCTACCCGTACCATCTACCTGCCGCTTTCGTGGGACGATCCCCAGACAAGAATCGCAATTGAAAAGTATGTGACGACCGTCAGGCCGGATGCCCCCTGGTGCTGTCCCAATAATATCGAATTTATCCGCCGTGTAAACGGCCTCGATTCGATCGAGGATGTGAAACAGATCGTGTTTGCCGCGGATTACCTTGTGATGGGACTCGGGGATGTGTACCTGGGTGCGCCTGTCGCGACACCGCTTGACCCGAGGCATCGTCTTGTCACGACCAAGTACAACCCGGCTCGTACATGGACCCCCGAAAATGCGGTGGGCATCGGTGGTGCGTACATGTGTGTTTACGGGATGGAAGGCCCCGGCGGTTACCAGTTCGTCGGCCGTACGGTGCAGATGTGGAACCGTTTCAAGAAAACAAGCGATTTCCCGCTGCCGTATCTGCTGCGCTTTTTCGACCAGATTCGCTTCTACGAAGTGAGCGCCGATAAACTCTTGCAAATGCGTAAGGATTTTGTCGCCGGCAAGTTCCATGTTGTCGTGGAAAACAGCTCCTTTGACATCGAAGAATACGAACGCTTCCTTGAGGTCAACGCGGAATCCATTTCGGCCTTCGAAGAAAAGCGTACCAAGGCTTTCGAAGAAGAAAAGGAACGCTGGATTGCGAATGGACAGTTTACTTTTGAAAGTCACAGTGCGGAATCTGCTCCGGTCGCCGAGATCACTCTCGCTGAAGATGAAGAGGGTGTTTATGGAACCGTTGCTGGTTCCTTGTGGAAAATGATGAAGAAGGTGGGCGATGAGGTCAAGGAAGGCGACACTATAGCCATTATCGAAAGCATGAAGACCGAGATTCCCGTCATTGCCGGGGCGGCTGGAATGGTATCGCAGGTTTTCGTGAAGGAGTCTTCCGAAGTCCGTGCGGGACAGTGCTTGATTTCTTTAAAGCCTATTCCTTCAACAGGCACTTGAGTTCCGGCGTGCGGCTTGTAGAAATCGCTGCCGAGATCCTTGACGGGGTGGAGCGCCTTGTCGGATGGCTTGCTTAGTAAATCTCCGGCTTGCAGCTGTAGAAACGGCGGTGCGTCCATCCGTACCACAGGGCGGGATTTTCGGCGATTCTATTTTCGAGCCAGCGGTTGAATGTATCCATGACTTTTGCGTCAGGGGCTACTGGGATTTCTTCGGCATGCAGTAACTTGCGGCCGGGCTGCTCCTCCATCCAGCAGATGTATAGGGGGGCGTCGGGGCGGTGCCTGTACAGAAAGTCGGGGAGCGGATTCACGTGGACCGCCTTGCCGAGAAATGTTCCTTTCCCGGCGCTTGGAATGCGGCTGTCCTGGTCGGAGAGTAGGCAAAAAAGCTGGCGTTCGTCGAGCAGCCGCAAAAATTCGCGGGGAGTCTTCGCATTAACGGCGTAGCTTTTCCCGTCGACGGCACGCATCCGGTTTTCGACGAGGCGGTTGAGCCACGCGGGTTTCAGTGGGATGTAGCTTGCCTTGAGCGGGATTCCTAGCCTGCATAGCCACGGACCTATCGCCTCGTAGTTGCCGTAATGGGCGGTGAGGAAGATGCCGCCCTGGCGCATTTTCTGCAGGACGGGTGCGCTGCCTTCCGCAAGGGCGTAGGTGAAGCCATGCCCGTCTTGAAAGGGATATTCGGCGGTATCCTGGGGCAATTTCTTGTAATCCCTGAACAGGAAAATGATATCGGCGGCGTGGCGGGTCAGGTTCTTGAGCATTTGTCTGTAAAAACGTTCCGATTCTACATTGCTTTCGCCTTGCGTCAGGGAGCGGTTTGCCAGTACGACCTTCCGTTTCCACCTTGTTGTATACAGGAGTGCGAATGCGGCCTTTTCGAATACAAAGGCGCAAGCGGCCCTGAATGTCCTGCTCAAGAATTCCATCTTTGCAAATGTACAAAACTTTATGGACAATATTTTACCAAAATGTCTTTGCCTGTTGGATTTGAATAAACTATTTTCTACACCAAGAAATAAATTTATCTATAAAAGGAGAAATGAATGAAACTTACGATTTCTGTTTCCGGCGGTGGTGCCCTCGGTATCGGTCCCCTTCAGTTTATGCGCAGGCTCGAGGAAGATCTCGGCGAAAGCCTGGCCAATCTCGGAGCGGCCTTCGCGGGGACCTCTACGGGCTCTATTGTTGCCGCGGGACTTTGCTCCGGCATGACTGCCGCGGAGCTTTACGACCTGTACCGTGAAAACCTTTCGGCCATTTTCACCAAGGTGAGCGCCGCCAAGATTCTGACGAACAACTATTACCGCTACGACAATTCCAAGCTCAAGAAGCTCCTGCAGCGTACCTTCCGCTACAAGATGTACGAATTCAAGAAGCCGATTTATATCCCGGCGACTTTCATGAATGGCGAAAGTGTCGAGAAGGTTTGGGACCGTGGTGACGGCATGACGGACCAGTGGTTCGCAGTCCTTTCGAGTTGCTCTGCGCCGACGTATTTCGATACGGTCAGCCGTAACAAGGACGGCAAGAAAGAAATCTATTGCGATGGCGGCATGTGGGCGAACGACCCCATCATGGTGCTGGAATCCGGCTTGAACAAGGTCAAGGAATTCAAGGGCAATTACAAGATTCTTTCCTTCAATACGGGAATGGTCCGTCCGAACAACGCTCCCAAGGACAAGAGCATTGTCGGTTGGGGCAAGTACGTCATGGACGAATGGGTCGCGCGTACCGGCAATTCGGGCTATTTCGAAGCGTGCGCCAATATCGGCGAAGAAAATGTCTGCCGCGTCGCTCCCAAGGTGGATTCCAAGTTCGCGATGGATGACCTTTCGCTCGTGAACGAAGTTTCCGATATCTGGGACGATCTTTACAACCGCACCAGAAAGGATGTGGTCAAGTTCGTGAAGTCGACTATCGCGAAAAAGTAAAGGACTACTCCGATAAAAAGACCTGCCTAGGTTCTAGGCAGGTCCCGTGTGCAACCAACACACTAAGGAGTTTTGTTTTAGGCCGGAATCAGCTTGTGGAAGAGTATCTTGATTCTTCGGGAATAGTGCCTAATGGAGTATTTTGCCATGATGAAAATTTTTGTCAACGGCGTTCTGGGTGGATTATAGTTAGGCGTGAGTTTTTCTAGGTAATCGCTGTTGCGGTCATGCTTGAAAAGCCAGTCGATATAAAACAATGCGATGATTTCCAACCCCGCAATGCACAGAAGCTTAAACAACAAAATTGTTGTCAAGTAGTCAGTAGGTGCGCACATTCTAACCCCGCATAGTTACAGCTAACTACACAACCCAAAAAACCGCGCCAAATATAAATAATTGGGATGGCCGTTGTCAATGCCACAACATCCCGTGCCCTAAAATACTTCTTGTTTTTTTCTTACTTATAAGGAAACCCGGCGCCGTTTGGGCACCGGGTTCTAATTTGTTTGAAATCTAGGGACCGCCTTTACGGCGATATCTAGTTCCGGGAATTATTCCATGTCTTTGCCGTGGCACTTCTTGTACTTGAGGCCGGAACCGCACCAGCACGGATCGTTGCGACCGAGCTTTGCGGCGGCCTGCTGCTGGGCGCGGCGGGCGGCTGCGGCGATGGCAGGGTTCGTGTAAGTACGGCGCACCGTCGGGCGCGTTCCCGGAAGAGCGGACTGCGGCATCGGCTGGGACTGCTGTTCTTCGGAAATCGCGTTCGTTTCAGAGGAGGCTGCTGTACCTGCGAGTCCTGCGGGCTTTGCACCGTCGGCGCTCATCTGTTCGGCAGGGGCTTCAGCCGGAGCTTCGGCAGGCTCAGGGACCTTATCGGTTGGTGAGCTTGTCGAACTATCGGCGGCCTTCTTTTCGGCGTCAATCTGTTCTTGGCTCTTGAGTTGCAACTGGTCCGGCGAAACGGTCATGCCGTTCGGGAGCGTGATGCGGATGTTCAGGATGCGGAGCGCGGTGAGCGTCGCGATCTTTTCCATGCAGCCTTCGAACATCTTGTAGCCTTCGTTCTTGTAGACCATCAGCGGGTCCTTCTGGGCGTATCCGTGGAAACGGATAGAATCCTTCAGCTGGTCCATGGCGTACAGGTGTTCCTTCCATACCTGGTCGATGGTCATCAACAGGAAGCGGCGTTCGATCTGGCGGAAGTCGGTTTCCGGAATGATCTTGCCGAGCTTTTCGTAGCGGGCCTTGCAGAGCGCGATGATTTCGTCAAGCACCTGTTCGGGCGTCTTGCTCATGGCGTCTTCGAGCGTGAGGCTGTATTCCATGCCGAGGCTGCGCTGCAGGTCGACGTGGAGTCCTTCGAGGTTCCAGGCTTCGGCGTAGCTCTTTGCCGGAATGTAGGTGGACACCTTGATGTCGCAGGCGTCCTCGATACGGTTCATGATTTCTTCGCTGATGTCTTCGCCGTTCAGAATGCGGCGGCGGAGTCCGTAAATCACCTTACGCTGTTCGTTCATCACGTTGTCGTAGTCGAGCAAGTGCTTACGGATATCGAAGCTCTGGCCTTCCACGCGGCGCTGTGCGCCACGGATGGAGCGGCTCACGATCGGGTGGGTAATCACTTCGTCTTCGCCCACGCCAAAACGGGTCATCAGGTTCTTGACGCTGTCGCCACCGAAGATACGCATCAGGTTGTCGTCGAGGCTGAGGAAGTACTGGCTGGAACCCGGGTCGCCCTGACGGCCGGAACGGCCGCGCAGCTGGTTGTCGATACGGCGGGATTCATGGCGTTCGGTGCCGAGCACGTGCAAGCCACCGAGCTCGGTAACTCCCGGGCCAAGGGCGATGTCGGTACCACGACCGGCCATGTTGGTTGCAATGGTCACCTTGTCCTTGTGGCCGGCGTACTGGATGATTTCAGCTTCGCGGCCATGGTTCTTGGCGTTCAGGACTTCGTGCGGAATGCCTTCCTTTTCAAGGAGGCCGTGCAAATGTTCGGACTTTTCGATGGATGCCGTACCAACGAGGAGCGGCTGGCCCTTGCTGTGGCGTTCCTTGATTTCGGCCACGATGGCGCGCCACTTGGCATCTTCGGACTTGTACACCATGTCCTGCAGGTCCTTGCGGATGCAGGGGCGGTTGGTCGGAATCACCCAGGTGTTCATGTTGTAGATCTTGATGAATTCCGTGGCTTCGGTTTCGGCGGTACCCGTCATACCCGAAAGCTTCTTGTACATGCGGAAGTAGTTCTGGAACGTAATCGTCGCAAGCGTCTGGTTTTCGCGACGGATCTGCACGCCTTCCTTGGCTTCGATCGCCTGGTGCATACCGTTGCTGTAACGGCGGCCCTCCATGAGGCGGCCCGTGTTTTCGTCGACGATGATGATTTCGGTATCGCGGACGATGTAGTCCACGTCCTTTTCGTAGAGGTACCAGGCCTTGAGGGCGTTATCGAGGAAATGCACCCAGTCGGCATGTTCGCCGTACAGGTTCGTAATGTGCATGAGTTCCTGAATGTGGTTCACGCCCTTTTCGGTCAGCTGGATGTTCTTGTCCTTTTCGTCGACCGAGAAGTCCTTGTTCTTGATAAGCTGCTTCGCGATTTCGTTTGCCTTGGCGTACTTTTCGGTAGCGTCTTCGGCCGGACCACTGATAATAAGCGGCGTACGGGCTTCGTCGATCAAGATGGAGTCCACTTCGTCGACGATACAGAAGTTCAGTTCGCGCTGCACCAGCTGGCTGGGTTCCACGGCCATGTTGTCGCGCAGGTAGTCGAAGCCGAATTCGTTGTTGGTACCGTAGGTCACGTCGCTGTTGTAGCTCACGCGGCGTTCTTCGGGGTTCAGGCCGTTCACGATGAGACCCACCGTGAGTCCGAGGAACTTGTAGACCATGCCCATCTGCTTGGCGTCACGGCCGGCGAGGTAGTCGTTCACGGTCACCACGTGCACACCGTGTCCAGAAAGACCGTTCAGGTAAACCGGCAGGGCGGCGGCAAGGGTCTTACCTTCACCGGTCGCCATTTCGGCGATGGCACCTTCGTGGAGCACGAGGCCGCCGATC
The DNA here is from genome assembly GCF_900142475.1 of Fibrobacter sp. UWH4. NCBI lineage: Bacteria > Pseudomonadati > Fibrobacterota > Fibrobacteria > Fibrobacterales > Fibrobacteraceae > Fibrobacter > Fibrobacter sp. UWH4. The sequence goes on along the minus strand of NZ_FRAY01000008.1, from coordinate 28,594 downwards.
ATCTGCACGTCGAAAGGCATCATGCGGAACGGCTTCACCGATTCGGGGTAAAGTTCGCGGACCTTCGCGTACACGGAGGCGGGCAGGTAGACTTCCCATTCGTTCTTGCCGGCGGCAAGTTCGGCCTTCGCGGCGTTCACCGATTCCTGGAGTTCGGGGCCCAGGCGGCTAAAGTCGAAGTTGAATTCCGGCTTGAAGATATTGAAGATACCCAGACGGCGGTCGCAGGCTTCCTGGCACACGGCAAAGGCTTCGACCTTGATGTCTTCGAGGGTGGCGCCATTCTTGAGCTTTTCGCGGAATTCCGCACTCTTGGCGGCCAGGGCGGCGTCATCCAGTGCTTCCAGGGCTTCGCGGGCCTTATGGATCTGCTCGATGACAGGGCGCAGCTGCTTGACCTTACGTTCGTGAGGGGTACCAAAGATCTTGTGAAGAACGGTATCGACTATGCTCATCTTTTTCCTTTTTACGGCCGAAGGCATTGCCCGCGGTCTCTGATTAAAAATTACGGGGATAATTTAGCAAATTGCGTGCCAACGGGAAAATGTTTCGTCCTGAAACAGGGCGTGAATGGCTAGCGCGTTCGACCCAGCGCAAGTATCGCTGCGTTTACGGCGAATGCGGCGATCATCAGGATGTCTCCCGTATGCGCCCCGAGGGTTCCTGTAGGGCAGATTTTTCCCGCAAGGGCGAGAAATCCGCCGGTAACGATGGCGGCCGCCACGAATTTCGGCTTTGCATGGAGTCCGAGAAGTCCCCACAGGATAGGGACGGTGAAGGCGCCTGCGTATACGGCCAGTGCCAATAACAATGTGCCGATGATGTCGGTAAATACGAGTGCAAGCAGCAGGGCCACGATGCCGTTCAGCAGGATCACGATGCGTGCCTTGGCTAGTCCGCGGGCTTCATTTGCATTTTCTTTATTCCTGTCAAGCCTGAAAAGTCCGCACAAGATGACGGAGCTGCTGAGCAGTGTCGTATCGGCGCTGCTGAGGACGACGCTCAGGAGCGCGAGGGCAATCAGGGGAATCAGCGGTGCCGGGAGAACTTGCGCGGCAACCGCCGTGATGCGAGCTCCCTGCACGTTTGCGAGCCCTACGCCGTATACCGCCAGGAATCCGATGACAAAGGCGACGGGAACAAGTGTCGCTGCGGCCATCGCGATTGCCTTCTTCGCGGTTGCGGTATCCTTCGCGCAGAACATGCGACTGAAGATATCGGGGCCCGCCGTGTAGGTGGTTCCGTAGGTAAGTACCAGCAGGAAAAGGTCTAGCGGCGAAAAGTTCGTGTTGAAGGGGAATGCCGGGGCTTGCTGCAAAATTTCGGAAAGAGGTCGCGCTTCTGCACCGGGGATTCCGCCGAAGAGCGCAAAGCCCGCTACCAGCAAAAGCCCAAGGATAATCAGGCAGGCCTGCAAAAAGTCGGTACGCAGAATGGAAAGCTGCCCGCCCGCAAGCGTGTACCCCGTAAATACGGCTGCGGCGATGACGGCTGCTGCCGTGTAGTTCAGCGACGTGAAGGTCATCAGGAGTTTTGCAGCGGCGATAATCTGGGCGGCGACAATGCCTGTCCATGCGACCGGTATCACCAGGGAGGCGACCAGCCGCGGGCCTTTTCCGTACAAATTCTCTACCAGGTCGGGGAGTGCGTATTTGCCGTGACTGTAGGCGCGGCCTGCAAAGGGAATCAGCGCGACAAGTCCGAGCGCTCCCACGAGCATGAACCAGCTGGCGGCCCCGCCGAGCCTTGATCCGCTATCGACTGCACCGATCACGGCCGACCCGCCAAGAATCGTCGCGACTAGGCTTCCGGCGACAGCCTTCGCGGATGCCCCTTTGCGCGCCACGAAGAAATCGGGAATGTCCCTTACGCGCCGCGCGCTGCGCACGGCGATTGCAATCAGGAATACCAGGTAAACGATGAGGGCGATATTCATATTATGCGACCATAAGAAAGCTTGTCATTGCAGGGCGCCTTGGGGCGACGCGGCAATCTATCTTTAAATTGCCCTGAAAATTTAGAATTTCCGGCTCGCGATGAACATGACGGCCTTCAGCTCCCATTCGCTGTCGACCTGTTTCTGCAAAACTTCTTCGGTAGAGGGGTAGGGCTGGTTTTCGTAGACGCGGTCGCGCGAGATGTTTACCATCAGCATGCCGTTCCACTTGTCGCTAATCTTGACGGATGCCATGGGGGTGATGCTTACTTTCACGAATCCTGGATTGTAGTCCTTGTACCTTTCGTCAAAGTCATATTCGTGCTTGAAACCGCTCGCGTTCGCCGAAACCATGGCCATGGGCACGCGGCTAAAAGGCAGCATGTAGATGAGTGTCCCGCCGTACCTGTACTTGAACCCGTTGACCGAGTTTTCGTTACCGGCTTTCCAGACCTGTTTGTCGTCGGCTCCCGTGTAGGCGGAATAGGTGAGCTCCGCGGACCCCTTCAGGATGATCTTCGTCCAGTCGCTCTTGGGGAGGAATGCAAGCAGCGGAATTGTCAGCGTCGAATGGTAGGTCACGCCGTAGGTGTATTCCGTGAAAACGAGGTCCTGCTCGTAGTCCCGTTTTTCGGGGTTGTATACGCCCATGAAGGTTGATGCTTTGCCGTAGTTGATGGCCGTTCCCAGGCTTGTCTGCACGCCCAGTTCCAACAGGTGGATCAGTTCGACGGATGCGTCCAGCTTGATTCCGAAACCGGAAAAGTTCACGTCGCCTGCCGCAAGCCCCTTCAACGAAAGCGCCTTGCCGTAGTCCTGCTGGAGCTTGAGGTTGTAGCCCCAGGCGGGAACCGCGAATGCGAGGAAGGGCCAGTCGTGTAGGGATTCGGAGTTCTTCAGTGCATTGTGCGGAAGGACGATCGAGACGATGGAAAGGATATTTTCTGTCGTGACCTTTAACGTGCTGCCCTCTGCCGGGGCGGCGCCGTTATCCGAGGCGTTCTTTGCCTGAGTACTGTCGGTCGCCGGAGTTTCGGCACCGTGTTCGTCCGCGCGGGCAAACGCAGTGCAAAGGAACACCGCGCAAACCAACTGGGCCAAGAACCGTAATGACATATTAGAACGAATATAGATAAAAAGTGAGTCCTGACGACAGGAAGGGGGAATTTTTCCGGCGAGTTCGGCTATTTGGAAGACGGAATGCCGGTTGCCCCTTGATCTACAAAATTTGTATATTCTTCGCAAAGAGGTTTGTATGTACCGTTTTTCGCATTTTTTTGCCGCATTTATTATTTGGACAGTCTTTTGTGCCGTGCCGGCCCTCGCCTTCGACGTCTCGGTGAAGGCGAACGTGGATAACGCCCAGGTGTTCGTGGGTGACATGTTCAACTACGAAATTCAGGTGACCGCTCCCGAAAATGCCGTCGTGGACTTGCCGAGCTTTGTCGGAAACCTCGGAAGTTTCGAAGTCAAGGAAATGAAGAACGAAAAGGTGACCGAGGGCATGCCCAAGGGTACCGCGAAGTTCGTATGGCTCGCGACGCTCAACACCTTCGTGAGCGGCGATTTTCTGATTGCGCCGCAGCAGGTGAACGCTGTCGTGGGTAGCGATACCGTCAAGGTGAATACCGACCCCGTGGCCGTGAAGGTTTCGACGCGTACCACCGGCGAAGAAGACGACATTCTGGAAGCGGAAGACCCGCTGGACGACCCGAGGCTCCCGCAGTGGATTTACGTCTTGCTGATTGTCGTGGGGGTTGCGCTCCTCGTGTTCCTCGGCTGGTTCCTGCACAAGAAATTTGCGAAGAAGGGCGAGGCGCCAAGGCTTCCGCCTTACGAAGAGGCTGTGCTTGCGCTCAAGGAACTGCGTCAGAAGAATTATCTGGCCGAAGGGAACCAGGGTGACTACTTCATGGCGCTCGGATTTATTGCGCGCCGCTACATCGAACGCCGATTCGAGGTGGACATCCTCGATGCGACCGTGGCAGAGCTCAAGCAGCGCATGGCGCACGTGGCAGGGCTTCCGCAGGCCTACAAGGAATCGGTGGTGACGCTTGCCGTCGAGACCGAACCGGTGAAGTTCGCGAAGATGAAGCTCGAAGGCGAACGCTGCCGTTTCTGGGACGAATGGGCCGACCGCCTACTTGAGGATACGAAACCTACGCCAGAAGAACAACAGGCCGCTCGCGCTCAAAATAAGTAAAGTGCGGATGTTTACAGGTGAGTCCATTTCTGTGGATTGGATCACTGTACGAGTCCCTTAAATAAGTGTATATTGGGGGGACCACGGGCAAGGTTGGCTACGGGGTTAATTGAGGTTTTTATGAAGTTTGCAATTCTCGGATGCGGGCATATCGCGACAAAGATGGCCGCTGCGGTCAAGACTCTTGAAAAAAAGGGGATGGGTGTCGAGGCGTATGCGGTCGCCTCGCGTTCCTTGGAAAAGGCCCAGAAGTTTGCAAAGGATTACGGATTCGGTCGTGCGTATGGCAGTTACGAGGAACTTGCGAATGATTCGCAGGTGGACTTGATTTATGTGGCGACGCCGCATTCCGAACACTACAACAATGTGCTGCTTTGTCTGAATTCCGGTAGGAATCTGCTTGTCGAAAAGGCGTTTACCGCAAATGCGCTGATGGCGTCCGAGGTTGTTGCCCTTGCCGAAGAAAAGGGCGTGTTCCTTTGCGAGGCGATGTGGACGCGATTCCTGCCGGCAGTGCAGATGGTCAAGGACTGGATTTCGGCGGGGAAAATCGGTGAGGTCAAAAGTGTGGAGGCCGATTTTTCGATGCCGCTCTCGCATATCGAACGTTTGCAAAAGCCGGAACTTGCAGGCGGTGCGCTTTTGGACTTGGGCATTTACAGCCTGACTTTTGCGGACATTTTCTTGAATGGTGACGGCGCGAATCATATTGTCAAAACCGAGACGGAATGCGTCAAGTTCCATACGGGTGTCGATGCTACGGACTGGATCGACTTGACTTATAAAAATGGCCAGGTGGCGCACCTCAAGACCTCTATGGTGGCGCCGCTCAAGAACGAAGGCGTGATTTACGGCGAAGATGGATTTATCCGCGTACAGAACCTGAACGATATGGTGGAAATCCAGCGGTTCGATGTCGCCGGAACTCTGGTGGAATCCGTCATTCCTCCTCGCATCGAAAATTGCTACGAGTACGAGGTGCTGGGCTGCAAGGCCGCTCTCGAGAAGGGCCTCAAGGAATGCCCCGAAATGCCGCATACGAAGACGATGCAGATGATGACGCAGATGGATAGCCTCCGTGCCGCGTGGGGTGTAAGTTACCCGTTCGAGCTCAGCCCCGGCGAAGTCTGGGACCGCAGCGGCGACAGGTCGATTCTCGAAGTTTATGATATTGAAACGGGCAAGTCGGAAGTGCTCGACGAATTTGATCGCGTCATCGAGGCTCCTAACTGGAGCGCCGACGGCAAGTTCCTCACTTTCAACAGCGAAGGCCGCATCTATAAATACGAGATTGCGTCGGGTGACGTGAACGAAGTGCCGAGTTACTTTGTCGATAATTGCAACAACGACCATGTGCTTTCTCCGGATGGCGAAGGCCTCTATGTGAGCCACCATACTAAAGAAGACGGGCTTTCGCGCATTTATAAGATTTTCTTTGACGGTCGCATGCCGGAACTGGTGACGCCGCTTGCTCCGAGCTACCTCCACGGTATCACTCCCGACGGCAAGATGCTCGCCTACTGCGCCGAACGGAATGGCGAATATGACATATACACCATTCCGACTGCCGGCGGAAACGAAATGCAACTCACGACGGCTCTCGGCCTGAACGACGGCCCCGAATATGACTGTGACGGGGAATACATCTGGTTCAATTCGGTGCGCACCGGCCGTATGCAGGCTTGGCGCATGAGGGCTGATGGCTCCGAACAGACGCAGATGACATTCGATGCGCATTGGAACACCTGGTTCCCGCACATTTCGCCCGACCGCACGAAGGTCGTGATGCTCGCCTACCATGAGCGTGACGTGCGCCCCGGCGAACATGTCCCGAACAAGAATGTGGAAATCCGCCTGATGACCGGCAGCGATAAAACCGGCTGGAGCAAGCCGCGTACGATCCTCAAGCTGTTCGGCGGCCAGGGAACGATCAACGTGAACTCGTGGGCCCCCGACAGCAAGCGCTTCGCGTATGTAAGGTACGAAAAAAGGTAACACACCCATTGTCATCGATGACATCGGAGGCGCCTGTCATCCCCGCGGGGATCTCACTGCTAGCCGCTTTTACTGACAGCTGAAACCTTGCAACTCAAGGCCTGCACGCATCTCGCCGTAAGTCGAGGTGCGTTTCATATCCATCGCCTTCATGAATCGACAATCGTTGTCGATGTGCATGCGGAAGCCTGTCATGGTGGGCTCCACCTCTCCCTTGCCGCTTGCACGCACATGTTCAATCATCTGTTCGCGCCTGTCACTCATTTCGGGCGGTACGAAAACGTCGGTGACGATATCGACATTTTCGATTTCGGTGGCGCCGAATACGAACGAGATGGTCACCAGGTTCTTGAGGCCGTTGAACTGTCCGGGCGTCTTGCACACCAGGTTCTTCGGAGAATTTTTTGCTTTCTTGGCTTTGACGGGCTTGGCGGCGTTCTTATTGGGCGTGTAATGCAAAGCTGCGAGCAGTTCCTCTTCTTTGACTGCGCCGACCAATTTATTTACAATTCTACCGTCCTTGATGAGGAAGAAGGTGGGGAATGCCTGGATCGGGAGCGACGCCTTGATTCTTTCGATGCCCGGTTCGTCGATGCCGACCGAGGCAATCTTGATGTCGCTGTAGTTTTTCGCGATGCCGATAAGCGTCGGAATCATGATAAGGCACGGCGGGCAACTGGTTGAAGAAATTTCCAGGATGACCGGCTTCTTGGAATTTAGAATTTCACTTTCGAAATTGCTGTCGTTTACCTTGACGATTTTGATGTCTTCGTTGTAGATCTGGCCTGCATTTTTGGTGGCGGCGTGGGTTGTCGCGCCGGCCATAAAGATGATGGCGCTGGCGAGAGCAAAAAATATATTCGGTTTCATGCAATGCAATATAGGAAAAATCTATTACTTTATCGAATTGTATAATGTATATTACATTATGGAGATTTCCGTTTAAGGAAAGTTGGGTAAAAAAAAGGAGCGTATTTTGAATATAGAATACGGGGTATTGAAACGCGAAGATCTGAAAGAGGCTGTAGAAATGTCAGCTCGTGCCTATGAAGATTACGCGTATTTTGCAAATTATTTCCCTGATACAAAGGAACGGCTTAAGGCACTTTGGGCCGTGATGTACAGGGGCTGGCTGACGTATTTTAGCCAGGCGCATTTCTTGACGGCTCGGTTAGATGGCAAAATCGTGGGCCTTGCGGAGCTTGAGCCCCCGCATTTCAAGAGACCGTCGGTTTTTCAGTTTTTGATTCACGGCTGGCTGCAGGTTTATTTTGACGTGAATTTTAGGCGAATGCAAACTTGGCTCGCTATGGATGAAGCTGCCGGCAAGCCGTGCCACGATTATAAGAAAAGTGGTCCGGATATTTGGTACGTGGGCTCGCTGACGGTGGATCCGCCGTTTCAGGGAAAAGGCATTGGTACCAATCTGATTGCGTTTGCAGGAGACTATGTCCGCGAACGCGGCGGTAAGCAGCTGACGCTGTTCACGAATTCAGAGAAGAATATTGCGTTCTACACCAAATGCGGTTTCGAGACGTTTCATGAATGTGAAATTGCCCATGATGGCAAGACCATGGGCAGTTGGAGCGTAAAGAAGTCGGTGTAATTTATTGATCTAGCCGGTTCCAGAAATCGGTGTCCTGGTTGACGCCGCATTCCTTGGCGTAGTAAACGGGTTCCTTGCCTTGTTTGCGTTGTTCCGTATAGTTCTTGAGCGCCTTGATGGCAATCGGAGAAAGAATCAAGATGCACGGGATATTGACGACCACCATCAATGCCTGGCAAAGGTCCGCCGAATCCCACGCAAAGCCGGCGCTTGCAAGGGCGCCTGCAAACACGATAATAGAGGCGATGATTCTGAACACGGTCATGATGATTTTGCCCGGACGACGATTTATGATGAATCGCAGGCAGCCTTCGGTATAGTAGTAGTTGCCGATAAGCGTCGTGAAACCGAACAAAAGAATCGCCACCGTAATGAATACCGGGCCTAGTTCTCCGAAAACGGAGTGGAGCGATGCCTGCACATACGGAATACCCGATATTTCGCTAGAAGGGGTAACGCTTGTGGAAAGGCACATCAGGGCGGTCGCGGAGCAAATCACGATGGTGTCGATAAATACGGAAAGCGATTGCACCAGTCCCTGCTTGACCGGGTGCGAAACGCTTGCGCTGGCAGATGCGTTCGGAGCAGAACCCATACCGGCTTCGTTTGAATAAAGGCCGCGCTTGATACCGTACATGATGCAACTCCCGGCAAAGCCACCGGCACCCGCTTCAAACGAGAAGGCGTCCTTGAAAATGGTCATGAACATCGAGGGGATGTTGGTAAAATTGAACACGATAACGCCTAAGGCTACGATGATGTAGGTAATGCTCATGATAGGGACAAGGTAGCTCGTGATTTTCGTGAGTTTTTTGGCGCCGCCGAACACACAAAGCACAAATAGGATTGCAAGCCCTGCGCCTATGATAATGGGCGTCTTGGTTTCGCTATAAAAACTGTAGCCCGAAAAACTGGTCTGCACGTTATAAGAGGCCAGAAGATTGTAGCCGACCAGATAGGTGAGCAAAATGAACACCGAGAAAATGATTCCGAGCCAGCGCTGTCCCAGAGCTGTCTGTATATAGTAAGATGGACCGCCGTAGGAATGCCCCGTCACCAGGTCTTCGCGCTTGTAAATCTGGGCGAGCGTCGATTCCACAAATGCCGATGCGCTGCCGATGACTGCAATCAGCCACATCCAGAAAACGGCACCGGGGCCGCCCATGCAAATCGCCGACGACACGCCCACGATATTTCCTGTGCCCACGCGGGATGCCGTAGAAACCATCAGGGCGCCAAAAGAAGAAATGCCGCTCCCCTGCACCGGTTTTTCGTTGAGGACTCGGAGCGTTTCAACGAACAGACGGATTTGCGGGAACCCCATGCGAATCGAGAGGAACAGGCCCGCCGCCACCAAAAACAAGGGCACGATAAAGGGCTGGTAGAGAAAATCGCTGAGAGTCGTAATGACATTATGAAGGGATTCAAACATAGGCATCTCCGTGATATTTGACAAAATAATAAAATGTTTTGCGGTCAAAAGTTGCTTATTCCAAATTGGGATATAAAACTGATTCAACGAAGTAATCCCCCGGTTATGCCCGAAGGCTTCAAGGCGCTATTGTTCAACCGGTACATGAGAACGGCCTGTTCCACAGCCGATGAAATCCCTGCATTTACGGCCTTTTTACGAGGATTACTATGAGTGAATTATTTATATTGCATCCAAAAGAAAAGGCTTTAATACATGGCACGTATTTCGAAATCGTCGCAATCCTCGGCAACTCTCGGCTTTGAACAGCAAATCTGGAACGCCGCTTGCGAACTCTGGGGGCACATCCCCGCAGCGGACTACCGCAAAATTTTCACCGGCCTCATCTTCTTGCGCTACATTTCGGCCGCATTCGAAAAACGCTACAACGAACTCGTTGCCGAAGGCGAAGGCTTTGAAGAAGACCTCGACGAATACGTGAGCGAAAACATCTTCTTTGTTCCGCAAAACGCCCGCTGGCCCGAAATCGCAAAAGCCGCCCACACTCCTGAAATCGGCAAGATTCTCGACCAGGCGATGATCGAAGTCGAGAAGAACAACAAGGCACTCAAAGGTGTGCTCCCCAAGAACTACGCGGCCCCCGACCTCGACAAGCGCGTGCTCGGCAATGTGGTCGATGTGTTCAGCAACATGGACATGAGCGACACCGAAGCGAGCAAGGATTTGCTCGGTCGCACCTACGAATACTGCATCGCGCAATTCGCAAGCTACGAAGGCGTCAAGGGCGGCGAATTCTACACCCCCGCAAGCGTCGTGAAAACCATCGTGAGCATCCTCAAACCGAGCGAAGGCAAACGCGTCTATGACCCGTGCTGCGGCTCCGGCGGCATGTTCGTGCAGAGTATCAAGTTTATCCAGGACCACAGCGGCAACCGCAACAACGTAAGCGTTTACGGACAAGAGGCCAACGCCGACACCTGGAAAATGGCGAAAATGAACATGGCCATCCGCGGCATCGACGCGAACTTCGGCGAACACCACGAAGACACGTTCTTCCACGACTTGCACGCCAACGAACGCTTCGATTTCATCATGGCGAACCCGCCCTTCAACCTTAAAAACTGGGGCCAGGAACAACTGCAAGAAGACCCGCGCTGGCAATATGGCCTCCCGCCCGCAGGCAACGCGAACTTTGCATGGATCGAACACATGATCTACCACCTCGCGCCCGGCGGAAAAATCGGGCTCGTCCTTGCGAACGGCGCACTCAGCACGCAAACCGGCGGCGAAGGCGAAATCCGCAAACGCATTATTGAAGCGGACCTCGTCGAAGGCATAGTCGCCATGCCCACCCAGCTCTTCTACAGCGTCACCATCCCCGTCACGCTCTGGTTTATAAGCCGCGGCAAAAAGCAGAAAGGCAAGACGCTCTTTATAGACGCCCGCAACATGGGCCACATGGTGGACCGCAAGCATCGCGACCTCAGCGAACAGGACATCGAACGCCTCGCAAGCACCTTTGAAAAATTCCAGAAAGGCAAACTCCAAGACGAAAAAGGCTTTTGCGCCGTAGTCGAAACCGCAGACATCGCCAAGCAGGACTACATCCTCACTCCGGGCCGCTACGTCGGCATTGAAGACTCCGTGCAAGACGACGAACCCTTCGAGCAGAAAATGACCCGCCTCACCGGCGAACTCTCCCAAATGTTCGCGAAAAGCCACGACCTCGAAAAACAAATCAAGAAAAATCTGGAGGGTCTAGGATTCAAGATGTAAAGCCCCGAATGCATAAGTAAATTGTCATTCTGGACCCTGTAAGGGGATAGAATCCATAAAGAACTCATCAAGTGTCATCCTGATCGAAGTCGAAGGATCCAAAGCCAAAAAGAATTGAAGAGAACAGAGAATGAGCAAAACGGAATGGAAAGAATACGAGATGTCTGAACTCATAGAAGAAATTTCTATGGGTCCATTCGGATCGAATATTAAAGTTGAATGTTTCACGGATTCCGGAGTGCCTGTTCTCAACGGAAGTAATCTTGTTGGCTTTCGATTAAACGAAGACTCCTTCAACTATGTTACAGAAGAGAAAGCTACATCTTTAGGAAAAGCGAACGCCTATCGTGGCGATATTGTGATTACACATCGTGGCACATTGGGGCAAATTGTTTATATTCCGCAGAATTCCAAATACAGTCGATACGTCATTTCGCAAAGTCAGTTTAGAGTGCGATGCAATGAAAAAGTAATTCCTGAATACCTGGTTTACTATTTTCATTCAAGATTAGGTCAGCACAAATTATTGTCTAACGCCTCTCAAGTGGGCGTTCCTTCTTTAGCACGACCGACATCAACTTTTCAAAAATTGACTATCAGCGTACCGCCTGTTGCAAAGCAAAAAGAAATAGTTAAAATTCTATCCTCACTTGACGACAAAATCGAACTCAACAATGCGATAAACAGGAATTTACGTGCAAACCGAGTGCAGAACCAAACGAAGTTTGAGTTATGCCGAGGTGCAGCCGTAAATGCCCGCGAACGCGGGAATTTAGCAGCTTAAGTTTATTTCTCCTGTCATGAACTTCGGAAGCAATAAGTCTCGGAGTGTACTGAGGTTTTGGATTTCTCTTTGAATGTTAAGCATTTGCTTGAAAAGAGGCTCAACAATCTTTTGAAAATCATCTAAAACTTTATTCGAAGGTAATGCTGTATCAAAATTTTTCAGAATTTCCGTTTTAAGATTGGTAAAAATACTTCCATTACCCAAATTTACAAGGTCTTTCCGAATATCTCTAAAAAAGAGGTAAAGGAACTCGTTCGAAAGCTTTGATTTTGGAAAATAGAGCCAACCATCATGAATGCAGGAATCTAAATCAAGAATTTTAGGTATTCCAGGTGTAGCACTGTTGGACAATACAAGTGAACCAGCTTTCAGAAATACAGTTTTGTTTAAGCCCGATTCCTTGATATGTTCGGCAATTTGCAAAATAAATGGCGAATTTAATGCCGTTACATCTGATATTTTAAGCCAACGATAGCCGGAATCCGAAAGGAATTCTTGAATTGGTCTAGGAGAACCACCTCGTTTTATTTCTACAAAATCTCCTAATTTCCCATTAATCCAATCCTTCGGCATTTCACCGCCAAATGGTTCAAAATCTATGAACCAGTTCTTGAAGATTGCTTGGGCTTGTTCCTCTAAATTCCTGTTTATCTGATTATTCAACTCAATTTTATCATCTAACGATGATAAAATATCTGCAATTTTCGTTTGAGTTTCTAATTCAGGAACACTAATTTTGAATTCGCGAATTAAGCCTGCGTTTAAATTTTGCTGGGCTCCGCCATTCGCCAATGAAGCCAAATGTTCATAGCGATTAAACAATGAGTAATAAACAAATCTATAATCAGCTTTTGAGCCATCAATGGTTAAATTACAACATGCTTGATTTGTTGTAACGGGAATTTTGACAATAGCAGATTTTCCTGCAGTCGCACCATACATGGCAACAACGACTGTATTCTGCGGAATCCATTTTGCAGCAGAATTTTTCAAACCCAATTCAGTAATGAAATTTTCGGTTTGGTAAATACGATTGAAGGAAACTTCTTTTGTATTAAGCCAAGGAATATTGCCGTTATTATAAAAAGAATCATTACTTCTATTCGGCGTTCCTCCACTACAAATATTAGAGCAGAGTTCTCCTATTGTGCATTCTTTCCATTCGCTCATTTTATTACCCGATATATTTTCTATGAGCAAATTTAACATTGTTTTGCTTGACCATCGCATATTGCAACGTCGTATCGATGCGTCGGTGGCCCAATAAATGCTGTAATTGTTCGATAGGCATACCTTTGTCAATCGCCATCGTTGCCATGGTTCGCCTGAATTTATGCGGATGCACCCGATGAATCTTGAGTTTTCGCCCCAATTTCCGCAATCGGCTCTCGATTCCGTTGATAGAAAGCCGTCGGTGCGGCGATTTTAGCGACACGAACAGCGCCGGATTTTCGTCCTTCCGACTGTTCAGATATTCCTGCAAATGAATCTTGGTTCGTGCGTCAAAATACACAATCCGTTCCTTGTCGCCCTTACCCAGAACAATGCATTCCCGATTTTCAAAATCAATGTCGTCCCTGTTCAACAAGACCATTTCGCCCACACGAACTCCCGTCGAAGAGAACATGTCTATCATCGCGACATCCCGCAGTTGTGGACTCCCGTCGCGCATCTGCTCCAAGGACTCGTCAGAATAAGTCTCCTTGATGCAAATCGTCGTCTTGATTTTGTGAATTCGTCGCACAGGACTCTTCAAAATGTAATTCTCGTCTTCAAGCCAACTGAAAAAACTAGAAAGAATCCGCCGCACATTGTCCACCGTCACCTTACTCAAATTCTTACCCTGCTGATAACTCGTCAAGTATTTCCGCAAGTCATCTGTCTGAATATCCTTGATGCATTTTCCGATACTCGCCTTTGCGATAAGAATCGTCGTATTGTAATACTTCAACGTCTTCGGCGAACACCCCTCCGTTCGCTTTGCCGCCAAAAACGCATCAATCAAGCGATTGTCGTCCGCAAGCTCCCGAACCTCGGACTTTGCCCGCACCTCAAACCGCTCAAACACCGCTCCCAACGTATCCTGAAGCAGCTTTGCCTGCACATTATCCAAGTGCGGCTGCATCGCCAACACCACCTGCGAAATAAGATTTTGCACCATAAGGCCATCCTTTGTTAAAGAAAACCCCAATGATAGCACCATAAACAGGAATTTAGCGGCCTAAATTCTTACATCAGCAACATCTATTTCTCCGGACATAAGTTTTGGGAGAAGATTATCTCGTAATGAGACAAGTCGCTGATTTTCTAATTCTAAAGATTCCTGTTGTTCAAAAATAGGATTGCAAAGCGAATTGAATTTAGAGAGTATTTGATTGGATGGGATTATAGCCTCTAAGCCGTTCATAAGCGAGCCAGAAGCCTCCTTGAATGTAGAACCTGACGCTTTGTTTTCAATTTCTTCAGTATGATTTTTCAAGTAAAAGTAAACATACGGAGTACCAACATTTACTTTGGGAATGACAGATTTGAATCCCTGATTGGTGCACAATTCGTTTTGTGCAATGGATATATAGCCAATGGGAGCTCTTGAACTAAAAAGAACTGTTCCTTTCGGCATGATTTTGGCACTACTATTATCATAACCTTCTTGCGAGATGTCAATTTCACCCTTTGATGTGAACTTATTTGGGTGTAAAGACAAATCTTTTGGTGTAATCCATGCAATTCCGTTATCAGTGTAATATGTGCTACGAGCTTTAGATGGTGTTCCTCCGGCGACAATAGTTCCTAAATCTGATAACTTTCCATTTTCCCAATCACTTGGTATCACTCCACCAAATGGTTCAAAATCGATGAACCAATTCTTGAATAGAGCCTGAGCTTGCTCCTCTAAATTCCTGTTTATAGTACAACGTCTTTGTTTGAAAATGTAAGAACAAAATAATTTTTCTTATTCTATTTATAATTTATTTTAGTTTACATCATAAATAACAAACAAAGGAAATTAATTATGAGCAACGCCTACGAAGCAGCCCATGGCTACTTAAAAGATGATTTTGAACAAACCTGTGACAATTGCGGAGCAGTTTTCAGGGTAACAGTTCCTGGGCAAAAAGGACATGAAGAGTCTGAGGAATATTATTGTCCCGAATGCGGAAAAGAATATCATGTAAGAGCATCTAATTCTCCCTCAGTCATTTTAATTGCCGGAAGAACTGACGGAAAAACAAATAAAAGAGGTTAGTCATGCCAATTGATTTAAGCGAAGTGTCATTTGATTTCAATATTTCTGGCGTTGATATTTTGTACGACGGTGAGAAAATTGGATATTTTTTGTGGCGTGACATAGAAGAAGCTGATGGTTCTAATAGCCACTTAATAACGCATATGGAAATAGATTCCGGCTATACACATTATGGCATCGGGACCGAAACCGTCAAAAGGATAATTGAAGAAACTGGAGAAAAAGTAATTTTTGGTAATGATGACGGGACCGTCAGTGAAGACGGTAGTCATCTAATTGAAGATGGGCCTAGGTTTGTAGCTCATCTGCACACCCTTGATTGGTATTTGAATAGCTTAAAAATGTAATTTTTTTCAAAAAAGGATTGTATATGGATTCTTTGGAAAATTTGTTTGATAATGAAGAAGTAAGAATGGAATATCGCAAAGCCTTCCTTTTGAATCTTTTTCAAAAAATCTGCTCAAAGATGGATAAGGATGAAAAATTTAAGCTTCATATCCGTAAAATTTATAGAGAATCCTTTGATAAAGTAGAAACAACACGAGTCATTGTGAAAAAGCATACAGATTGTGATTTGTCTCAAAAGGATTCAATAGCTATGCTAGAATGGTTTGAAGCAAATTTCCATAAATTATCCAGAAGAAAGCCTATTTCTAATGAGATAAGAAAAGACCTTGTCTTAAAACAGAAAAATTGTTGTGCGGTCTGTGGGGAATTGTTCGGAAACGACCCTTCAAAAATTCATATCGATCATATAGTTCCCTGGAAATTGGTTGGGGACGAACTTAAAAACAATTTCCAAGCGCTTTGCGAAACCTGTAACGAGTGTAAAAGTGCAAAAACAGACTATATTTTTAAAAGAATCATGAAACTTATCTAAATAAAAGGCTTTTTCGATGCGCAAAATTTACCTACAAAAGATTACCCAGCATGATATCGAATGCTATATCGGTTGCATTGATCCTCGTGATCTAGTCCGCGTTGCGACAAAGATTGAAATTGCAAAGGTTCAGGACGCACAACGACCTTTAAACGGAAAACGTATAAAGGAAATTGCTTCATATGTAAGTGAGAAAAAAGGGATTCTTCCTAATACATTGACCCTGGCAACCAAGGATAAGTTCTATCAGATACGTCAACATTCATCATTTAAGGAACTCTATTACATTGAATTTCCTGATTCTGAAGATGAATTTAAACAGTATGCAGAATCTATTGATGTGATGGACGGGCAACATAGATTGTATTCTTTCGCTGAGAAACAAAGACTCATTCAAGATGATGAAAAATTTGAAATAGGATTCACTTTGTTTATCCGTCCGTCTTTAAGCGATCGAAGACAAATTTTTATCAGTTGCAACGAAAAGCAGGAAAAAGTTAGCAGCAATCTGCTGATGTGGCTCAAGGAAAAATTAGGCATGCTTAGAGATGATGAAATCTTTCTTTATAGCATTGTGTCCAAATTAAGTAATGAATATCCCCTAAAGGGACACATTATTATGAATGCAGAAAAGGTCAAGAATGGGGTTAAAGCAAAGGAATTAATGGGATTCCTGAAGCAGATAAAAATTAGAGATTTGGCCATCGATTCCGAACCATTGACTGAAGATGAAATTATCCATGTTATTTGCACGTATTTAATAGCGTGGGAAGACGTAGTTGATTTCACATTCGCCCCAGATGCAAATGGAAAATTCAAACCGAATGCTGGGGTTGCTGTAAAAACAGCGGGTTTGAAGTATATGCTTCTTCTCTTGCCAACTTTCTGGGATCGTGCGGTATCCATGCAGAAACTATTCAATGCTGAATTTATTCAGGATACAATTAAGAGATTTATTTCGTCATATGCTGAAGAAAGAAGCTTATTCTTTGCTTTGGATGAACATAAAAAGCATTTTGCCGACAGAACTGCAATACAGCGTTTTGCTGATGAGGGAATAAAGAAAATCAAGGCTCTTAATGCCGGAAAATTTAATCCGTTAGGAAAATAAAAAGATCCCCGGAAACTAACACGATTCTTCCGTTGTTCCAGAAAATTCATCATCCAAACACAAAATCGATATAGAAAATGTCGATTATGTGTTTGATTATGTAAAAAATGCGTCCGCAAGTCTTTTTTTCGTTAAAGATCTCCATTTTTTGAACGGTTTGGGTAATTCCTTCCCCTACCCCTTGCTTTTTTCGGTTTTATATTGTATTTTTGTAGAAATTCTACAAAAACGAGGGCTTAATGCTGGTTAAAATCGAATTAGAGAACTTTTTCTCCATAAGAGATCGGATTTGTATCGATTTTAGGGCCGGGAACACCAAAACAGCCAAATCCAAGAAATTGGCTGACAATGTTATTGAATGGAACGGCTTAAAGCTCCTCAAATCGATAGGCCTTTTCGGCGCAAATGCGTCTGGCAAGTCCAACATTTTGAAGGCGATAAATTTCTGCTGTCGCATGGTTCTTGAATCGCACCTGCACAACGAGAATTCCGTCTTCAATTACGCCCCGTTCAAGTTCGAAGGCTATCCGGAAAAGCCAAGTTGTTTTTTGATTGATTTCATTTGCGACGATGTGGAATACGAATATTCTTTTTCGTTGTTGAAGTCCAAGATTATTTCGGAAAGTCTTTTCTATTATCCCAATGATCGCCGTGCCCGTGTTTTTGAAAGGGACGGTTCCGAATACAAGTTTGCAGAAGGCGTTCTTGCTAGGCCCAATGATATTGCCGTGAATACCAGCGACAAGAATCTTTTCCTTAGCCGTGCAAGCTCAATGAACCGCGAGTTGGCGCAAAAGCTTTACCGTTATTTCTTGTCGACTTTTATGCTCGGATTGATTCCGTTGCAAGACATGAATATCGAGTCGTATTTTGATACGAACAAGCCTTTGATTCTTGCCGCATTGCAACAATGCGATAGCGACATTTGCGATATTGAAAAAAAGATTGAAACGGTGGCTATGCCCATGCCCGTTCCTGGAAATCCGTTCGGTGCTCCCGGTCGCGTTATGAATCGTGAGTTCGTGAGATTTGTGACTTACCACAAAATTGCCCCGAATGTTCCGTTTGATATTGACGAAGAATCCGGAGGCACAAAAAGATTGTTCAGTATTCTCTTGCGCATGATTGATGTCGTGAAAAACAAGAAGTCTGTTATGCTGGATGAATTTGACACGAGCCTGCACGCCAGTATTTCTGAGTTTTTGCTTGACTTGATTCACGCATCGTCGCAGTCGCAGCTTTTGTTCTCTTCGCACAATTTGAGCCTGATTAATATGAATCGGTTCCGGAAAGACCAGATTGTTTTTGTGACCAAGAACGAAAATGGCGCTACCGAGGTCCAGTCACTGTACGATTACAAGGACTTCCGAGAAAACATGGATGCAGAGAAGGCTTACAGGCAGGGCCGCTTCGATGCGATACCCATTGTCACGTCTACTGTCGAAAGCCTGAAAAGAATGCTTGCGGAGGGGTAGTCCATGCCAAGAGGTAGAGAAGAAAGAACCCCTAAAAAGATGAAGCAGGCGTTCCTCGTTTTTTGCGAGGGTCCAACGGAAGAATGCTACGTTCAGGAACTGCGTCAACGCTATAGATCTCCGATTAGGATTGTGCCTATTTGCGAGGGCCAATCCATTTCGAACGCACTTGTTTGCCGTGAAATAAAGAAAGAGAAAGTGTCGCCAACTGACCGCATCCAAGCGTTCTTGATGTACGACCGTGACGTTCCTGAAGTAAATGTCAAATTGGATAAATGCGACGGAACAATGATTTGTTCCAATCCTTGTGTTGAATTGTGGTTTCTTCTGCATTCTCGTGACCAGAAGGCAAGTCTCGGTTCTGAAGAATGCGTCAAGGCATTGCAAAATTCTGCAAGCGAATGGGGTCACTACCGAAAGGGCGAATTGAGTGCCACTCAAAAGAACCTGCTTTGGAGCAACCGTTCTACGGCAATCCAGAGGGCAAAATCGCTGACTGAAAGCAGAAATCCCTCTACGGGAGTCTATAAGCTCCTGGAATCCATCGAAAAAAGCCTTTCAGAAACGCAAAATTGAGCTATTGTCGCCTTTTTTGATTAAATTTCTCACAAAGGAATTTAGTCAATGTCTTTCTACAACGAGAACGCCTACGAGCAATGCCTTATTGAGCTGTTCAGGGATACCCTGGGCTGGGATTATTGCTATGGGCCCGATGTAGAGAGGGATTTTCGAGACCCGCTTTACGAGCCGGTGCTTGAAGAAGCGATTTGCCGAATTAACCCGAAGGCGGATTCGCATGCCATCGCAGAGGCGTTGAACAAGATTCGTCATTTTGAAAATAACGACCTTGTAAAACAGAACGCCTTGTTCATGGATTATATCCAGAACGGTGTCGAGGTCACTTATTCAAAGAATGGCGAAACAAAGGCCGATATTATTTACCTGGTCGATTACAAGAATGTCGAGAACAATTCCTTCATTTTTGCGAACCAGTGGACGGTTATCGAGAAGTCCAACAAGCGACCCGATGTTCTGCTGTTTTTGAACGGGCTGCCGATTTGTCTGTTTGAGCTCAAGTCTCCAAGCCGCGAAGAGACTGATGCAAGCGAAGCCTACTTGCAGATTCGTAATTACATGCAAGAAGTCCCGAGCCTGTTCATATACAACTGCATTTGCGTGATGTCGGACCAGCTTGTTTCCAAGGCGGGTACGATTACGAGCGGTGACGACCGCTTTATGGAATGGAAGACGAAGGACGGTAACAAGGAAACGACTGCGCTTGCCGATTTCACGACTTTCTTCGAAGGAATTTTCCAGAAAGAACGGCTGCTGGACATCATCAAGAACTTCATCTGCTTCAACAACGAAGGGCTGAAAAGTTATAAGATTCTGGCGGGGTACCATCAGTATTTTGCAGTCCGCAAGGCGATTGTCCGCACGAAACAGGCCGTGCAGGGCGACGGTAAAATCGGCGTCTTCTGGCATACGCAAGGCTCGGGTAAATCGCTCAGTATGGTGTTTTATGCGCACTTGCTACAATCGACGATCGAAAGCCCGACGATTGTGGTGATTACTGACCGCAATGACCTTGACAATCAGCTTTATACGCAATTCGCCAACTGCAAGGATTTTCTGCGGCAGGTTCCTGTTCAGGCGGAATCGCGCGAGCATCTGAAATCGCTGCTGAACGGGCGCAAGGCGAACGGCATCATCTTTACAACGATGCAAAAGTTTGAAGAATCGAACGAGCCGCTTTCTGACCGCCGCAACATCATCGTGATTGCAGACGAAGCGCACCGTGGTCAATACGGCTTGACTGAAAAAATCAAGACAACGAAGGATGACCAGGGCAATTTGATTGCGCACAGGGTCAAGGGTACGGCACGAATTATCCGCGATAGCCTTCCGCACGCTAGTTTTATCGGATTCACGGGGACGCCCATCAGCCGCGACGACCGCAACACCACCGAAGTGTTCGGCAACTATATCGACATTTACGATATGACGCAGGCGGTCGAAGATGGTGCGACTCGCCCTGTCTATTACGAAAGCCGCGTTGTCAAACTCAATTTGGACGACAAGGTCCTCAAGCAAATTGACGATGAATACGATTTGCTCGCCGGTAATGCGGACCCGGAAGTCATCGAAAAGAGCAAGCGAGAATTGGGCCAGCTAGAAAGTGTCCTCGGGAACGACAAGACGATTGCTTCGCTGGTGGATGATATTCTTGAACATTACGAAGAACATCGCGAACACCTTTATACGGGCAAGGCGATGATTGTTGCATACTCCCGCAACATCGCAATGAAAATTTACGAGCGAATTTTGGAACTTCGCCCTGAATGGGCGGGGACAACATCGCAAGTGACAATCGGCTCAAAGGTGGTTGCAGTTCCCGGTGATGATGCAAAGGTTGCCGTGGTCATGACGGAAAGCAACAAGGATCCGGAAGAATGGCGACCGATTGTAGGCAACAAAACTCACCGCCAAGAACTTGCTGTTCGTTTCAAGGATAATGAAAGCCCCTTGAAGATTGTGATTGTCGTTGACATGTGGCTTACTGGATTCGATGTTCCGTCGCTTGCCACGATGTACGTTTTCAAGCCGATGGAAAGCCACAACCTGATGCAGGCCATTGCCCGCGTGAATCGCGTTTACCAAGACAAGGAAGGCGGTCTCGTTGTTGACTACATCGGAATTGCAAGTGCGCTCAAACGCGCAATGAACGACTATACCGTTCGCGACAGAAAACGCTACGGTGATATGGATATTGCTAAGGAAGCGTTCCCCAAGTTCCAAGAAAAACTGGAAATTTGCCGCAGTCTGTTCCACGGATTCGATTACTCCAAATTCTTTACGGGTTCTGCATTGCAAATTGGCATGTGCATTACCGATGCACTGAACTTTATTCTGGACCCGAGCCGCGAAGAACAGAAAAAATCGTTTATCAAGGAAGGATTGATGTTGCATCAATCACTTTCGCTGTGTTCTTCGATTGTGCCGAAGAACATGCAGGCCGAGGCGAACTTTTTCGAAGCGGTCCGCGTGCAAATTATGCGTTTTCTCTACGGTCGCGGCGACAAAAAGTTCAGCCTAAAGGAAGTCAACGAGCGCATTAACGAACTCTTGAAACAGAGCGTTAAATCAGATGGCGTATTGAACCTGTTTAGCGATGTCGGTGAAAAGTTTTCGCTGTTTGACCCGAAATTCCTTGAAGACATCGCCAAGATGAAGCAGAAGAACATCGCGGTTGAAATCCTGAAAAAGTTGATTGCGGAACAGGTTAAGGTTTATTCGCGCACGAATGTGGTAAACGCGCAGAAATTCTCTGAACTTTTCCAAGGGGCGATGAACCGTTACTTGAACGGAATGCTGACCAACGAGCAAGTCATTCAAGAAATGCTCAATTTGGCACAGCAAATTAAGGAAGCCGCATTCTCAGGCGAAAAGCTAGGCTTGACAAAAGAAGAAGTCGCGTTTTACGATGCGCTCACCAAGCCCGAAGCCGCAAAAGATTTCTATAGCAACGATCAGTTGGTCGCCATGACCCGCGAACTAACGGAGCTCCTCCGCAAAAATAGGACGATCGACTGGCAGCGTAAAGAAAGCGCCCGCGCCAACATGCGCAGGCTCATCAAACGCCTGCTCAAGAAATACAAGTATCCGCCCGAAGGCCAAGAAGACGCACT
This sequence comes from Fibrobacter sp. UWH4, assembly GCF_900142475.1. Lineage (NCBI taxonomy): Bacteria > Pseudomonadati > Fibrobacterota > Fibrobacteria > Fibrobacterales > Fibrobacteraceae > Fibrobacter > Fibrobacter sp. UWH4. The sequence goes on along the minus strand of NZ_FRAY01000008.1, from coordinate 6,457 downwards.
AAAAACTGTCATCAGCCAATGCGAGATGTGGACGGACAATATGGATGATTTCGAAGCGAGTGTAGAAAATACCGCGGCCAACAACCTGCTATACTTTGCTCCGGGTGAGGAATCTCAAGAATACGGACAGGTTGCAGAAGATTCGCCGAATGACTATAAGGTTTAAACCGTTTTCCTACCCCAATATCGCCTTGTATTCCTCAACTAGCCTTTCCAACGATACGGCGCAGTTGGCGGGCGAGGTGGAGGGGAGCTTGACGGCGTCTATTCCGACGTCTTTGGCGCAGAGTTTCTGGTACAGTTTGTGAGCGGTGGCGCCGGTGCAAAAGATGCGCGTGACTTTGGATTTTTCAACGAGCTCTTTTATGTTGTTCACAACTGGGTCTCCGATGCTTGTGTCGCTTGCACCCACGATGGTGCAGCTGTCCAGAACGTCCCATAGCGCCACGTGATGCTTTTTAAGCATGGCCTTCTTTTGGGCGATGGTTTCGGGTGCGCCTTTGCCCGCTGCGATTTCGCTCAAGGTCGCCTCGCCGAGTACGGCAGCCATGACTTTCCAAAAGCGGTTTTGCGGGTGCCCGTAGTAGAATGCCATTTCGCGCGACTTGGGCGAGGGTATGGAGCCGAGCAACAGCACGCGGGATTCGCGGTCGTATAGGGCCGGAAATTCGTGCGTTACATGGGTACGGGTTGGCATGTGTTGAAAATTAGTTATTATTTTTATTAGGCAAAAAAGATTTTTCAGGAGAGGAACACAAATCATGAAATTAGGGCCTTTTTCCTTTGCTATTATGGCGCTTGCCTTTATTGCAGGTGCTGCAGCGGTTTCTGCCAAGGAGATCACTTCCGAGGTTCCGGAGCTTTCTGGCGGATGCTACCAGATTTCAACCGCAGAGGAACTTTACGGTTTTGCCGAAATTGTAAACGGACACGATTCTACCGCGGCAAATACTTCCGCCTGCGGTGAACTCACGAAGGATATCGTTGTAAACAAAAACGTCCTGAATGAGTGGAACCGGCTCAATAGTGACAGCGCCGAGACCTTAGCCGTATGGAAACCGATGGTTGACTTTGCGGGAAAATTCGACGGGAATGGTCATACGATTTCGGGGCTGTATTCACCTGACAGTGCGGGTCTTTTTGAGTCGATCACATCTCCGGAGAATTCCGTTGTCGTTGTCCGGGATCTGGGAATACTTGATTCGTACTTTTCATCGACGACTTATCTTGGCGTTCTTGTAAATTCTGTCTACGGGCCTGGAAAGACCCAGATAACCAATTTCTATACATTCTCCACTATCGAGTCCACGAAAAGCAATCCCTATATCGCAGGTGTCGTGGGTTATGTAAGCGGCAATGCATCATTGACCTTGACAAACTGCTATAGTGTAGCAAACCTTGTAGATAATGGGAATAACTATGATTCCAGATTGCTGGGTTATACAAGGAGTAGTAATGAATCCCTCAATGTCATCAACAGTTATGCGGTAAAGCTGAGTTCCTCTAAAAATATCGATTATGGAACATTGGTGGATACGGCTGCATTGTTTAATGGTGCGTTGACATTTCTATTGAGAGAAAATGCAGAAGGCTCCATTTGGGGGCAGGATGTCGACCGTGATCCCTATCCGATTTTTACTGGGACACTCAAGAATTCCATTGCGGATAGGTACAATGTCACATTCCATACTTTCGATAGTGATACGGCTAGATATCTTGACAATTATGTTGCCGGCCTTATTACGATGCTTCCTAAGGGAACGTCCAAGGAAAACCTGGTTTTTGGCGGCTGGTATAGGGATGCCGAATTCAGCGGAGAAAACGATACGGCAATTTCCAATACGACAACGGGCGATCTTGAATACTGGGCTAAGATGTATGACCGTTACAAGGTAACCTACCATCCCAATGGCGGTAAGATGGAAAATCTTGGGCCTTATATTGGTTGTGGCAATCCAAACAAGAGTTATCAAGATGCACTCATACTGACTGGCGATGTTTCCTGCTATCTGGGAGGTATTGGGAGCAATCTGCGTGATAGTTATTATCGTGACAGCAGCATGTTTCTCGGCTGGTACGACAACGAGGAATTGGAGGGCGATCCTGTCGACTCTATTACAACGAGTGACAAGGGCGACAAGGATTTCTATGCGAAGTGGTACGAATACAAGAGACCGGCGATAGATACTGCGGACGGCTGCTACATCATTTCGAATGCTGCGGAACTTTATGGATTTTCGGCACTCGTAGACGGATCGTTTACCACAGGAAAATACAATGAGGATGAGCGTCTGGCTAATGTTTGTGGCAAGCTTACGAAGGATATCGTGGTCAACGAGAATGTCTTGAAGCGTGATGGTACGCTCGATAGTTCGCGGATAAACGAATTTATCCCCTGGAAGGAGATTGTTCTATATAATGGATTTTTTGATGGGCAGGGTCACACGATTTCGGGGCTTTATATGGGAGATGCCGATGGAATGTTCTACACGGGGCAACCATATAAGTATGCTGCAACCAAAGTCGTTATCCATAACTTGAAAGTACGGGATTCCTTCGTTTCGAGGCATCTCAGTGTCAGTGTGGGTGGAATTATTGGCAGCCATTCCAATGCCTATGCCCATATAGAAATTGAGAATACGCATTTTGACGGAACCATAGTGGTACCCGGTGGTTACTTGAATGCTCATGTCGGTGGATTGGTTGCAGAAGCCCACAATCTGTTGATTATAAGAAATAGCAGCCATCGTGGACTCATCGATGTTGGGGCAGGTGACGGTGCGGCCGGAGGCCTTGTGGGACTCTCCGACTACTATACGTTCCTTATACAGAACTCCAATGAAGGTCGCTTTGTCGGCGATGAGGAAAAAGAAACCCAATTCCCCACCAGAGGATATGTTGGAGGCCTTGTTGGAGAAGTTTCGACGCACTTTTTCATAGTGAATAACTACAATGCTGCCGACTTTGATTGTCATGATTGTTATGTTAATGGCTTGATAGGGGGCTATTATGTTGAAACCGATCAACGTATTCATGCAAGGGCTCCAGTCAGGCCCGAGCAATCCTTTGTTCTTAATAACCATAGCAAGGGCTCGATTATCAGCGGTGTGCCTTCGGAGCTGGATTATTATTGGGTAGTGATATTCGATAACAACTTCTATCTGGATGGAACGTTGTCTCGCGACAGCATCGGGACTCCGGTCGAAGCTTTGGCGTTTGAAGATGGAACTGTTACAAAGGCGTTGCACGACTATGTGCAAAAGGATGCTCTCGGTAATGAGATAGCGGGCAGTGCTTATGGCGCGAACTGGATTCAGGGCGACGAATATCCCGTATTGACCAACAGCGAAACGCGCAATGTTGCTTGGTTATATGTGTCCAAAACGCAGGAACCGTATGGTTATGTTCTTTTCTATACGCCCGGACAGGAGATGCCCTTGCCCACACCCTCTCTGAGTGACCAAACATTCTTGGGTTGGGAATTTGGTGATGCGCTGGTGACAGAAATTCCTGCCACGGCATCCGGGAATTTGATCCTATCGGCGCAATGGAAGTCTATCCCGAGCAGCTCCAGTGTAGCGGCTTCTTCCAGCAGCACGGCTAAATCCAGTTCCAGCGAAGCAAAGTCCAGCTCAAGCAACGCAAAATCTTCTAGCAGTACCGCCAAGTCCTCTAGCAGTTCTGCAGGTGCCAAGTCCAGCTCCAGCATGGGCAAGGATGCGATTGTCGCCGATGGCTTTGTTCCGCAGTTCTCTCTCATGGTCGCCGGTCGCGAAATTCAGGTGGTAAACGCCCGTGTGGGAGCTGCCTATGCGGTGCTCGATCTGCAGGGCCGCATCGTGAAACAGGGGCAGGTTGAATCGTCGAATTTTGCCGTGATGGTCGAACGTGCAGGAAACTACTTGGTGCGTATCGGTAGCAACTTGCAAATGGTTCGGCTTAAATAAATTAATTGGAATAGTTCGTCTGCATGAAGATCAAGATTCTGTTTGTGTGCCACGGGAACATTTGCCGAAGCCCGATGGCTGAATTCGTGATGAAAAAGTTGGTGCGGGATTTACCTGCTGAATCGTTAGTGGATGTAGAATTCGAAATTGCAAGTGCCGCGACAAGCACCGAAGAAATCGGGAACCCGGTTTACCCGCCGGCACGCCGCATGCTTGCTATGCACGGAATCGATTGCTCTGGGAAAACGGCACGCCAGATGACGGTTCGCGACTACGAGTATTACGATTACATTGTGCTCATGGACCGTAACAATTTGCGCAACCTCCGCTGGATTTTGCCTGCCGACGTGTACACGCGTGAAACAGGTGGCGCGGGCTCTCCTGCTAATAACTTGACGCATTGTCCCGCTAAAAACTCCACAAGCCGTAAAGTTTCCCTCCTCATGGATTGGGTAGGCGAGCGCCGCGACGTGGCGGACCCCTGGTACACCGGCGACTTTCAGGCGACCTGGGACGACGTGAATGCGGGCTGCAGTGCGATGCTATCGAAAATTTTTGTATCTTGTCAAGAGGCATAACCGAGTTCATCTCTAAAAAAAGGAGTTTTCCCATGCGTAAGGATCTTGGAGTCAAGGCTTATCTCTACCCGCAGCCGACATTGGTCATTGCGACCTATAACGAGGACGGTTCCACGAATGCGATGGTGGCCGCATGGGGTTCCATCAGCGACACGAACCAGGTGGCCATTTACGTGGCGCACAGCCATAAGACCATGCCGAACATTCTTGCGCGCAAGGCGTTTACCGTGAGTATGGCGAACGAGAAGAACATCAAGGCCATCGACTATCTGGGTGTCACCAGTGGCAACAAGGTGGCCGACAAGTTTGTCCATTCCGGCCTGACGTCTGTCAAGAGCGCCCATGTCGATGCTCCGCTGATTGCGGAACTTCCGCTCGCGCTGGAATGCAAGCTCGTGAGCTACGATGAAAATTCCGAACTTTTGCTCGGCGAAATCGTGAACGTGACCGCCGACGAATCGGTACTCGACGAGAACGGAAAACTCTCGGTCGAAAAGCTCGCCCCGGTCTGCTACGACTCCGCTGGTCACGGCTATTATGTAATGGAACGCCGTGTCGGCAACGCCTTCAGCGACGGCAAGACGCTTTAGCGAATCTGCGAAATGAAAGTCCAGGTCCTCATCGACAATGTCGCTGGCACAAGCGGTTCCCGCAAGCTCTTTGGCGAGTGGGGCCTCTCGGTGTACGTGGAATTCGAGGGCGTGCGCTACCTGCTCGACACGGGGGCGTCGCACCTGTTCGCCAAGAACGCTGGCGTGATGGGCGTGGACCTTTCGAAAGTGGACATCGGCATTTTGAGCCACGCGCATTTTGACCACAGCGACGGCATGGCCAAGTTCTTCGCGCTCAACAGGACTGCTCCCTTCTATCTGCGAAAAGGCGCTGGCGAGAACTGCTACCATGCGCACAAATTAATTGGTCGCTTCACGTACCACGAATACATCGGAATCCACAAGGGGTTCCTGAAACGCTTTGCCGACCGCATCCGCTTTGGCGAAGGCGACATGCAGATTGCGCCCAACGTGTACCTGGTTCCGCACAAGACGCCCGGCCTCTCCTCGATCGGCGAACGCGCGCACCTTTCGGTCAAGGAAAACGGCAAGTACCGCTACGACAGTTTTGATCACGAACAAAGTCTCGTGTTCGACACACCCCAGGGCCTGTTTGTCATGAACAGCTGCAGTCACGGCGGTGCAGACAACATTGTCAAAGAAATCGAGGCGACCTTTCCCGGCAAAAAGATCTACGCGCTTCTCGGCGGATTCCACCTGTTCCGCTACAAGGACGAGGTGGTGCGGGCCTTTGCGGCGCGCCTGCGCGAACTTGATGTCCAGAAAATCTACACCGGCCATTGTACCGGAAACCGCGCGTTTGAAATTCTGCGCGAAGTCCTGGGCGATCGTGCCGAGCAAATGTATACCGGAATGACGGTGGAGATCTAGGAAACTATATAGGAAAAGGGCGGGCCCCCGCCAATAAATAAGCAGGCAGGTCCGCTGGACCTGCCTAAATTGCACTAAATGGCGGGGTCGGGCTATATTACAAGGCCGTCTGCGGGGGCGTTTGCCCCCGCACGCGGCTCTTGTAACGGACCAATGGTCCGCCCGTCCGGGTCACTATCCCTCCCGCAAAAAGATTTTTGTGAATAATATGTTGATAAAGTGGATGTAATGTGGAATGAATCCCGTTATTTCGCAAAAAAGTGAAAAAAGTTGAAATTTTTCGCCCAAAACCCTTGACAACGGTCGCGGAAAGTTCTATAATTGGCCTCACCCGCGAACGAGAGGGCTGAAGAGCTGAAACGGACGCGGGACGGAAGCACGAGAGGCTTCCGGGAAGATTGAAGGAATCGGAGATGTGCTTAGTGACGGGTCCAAGAGGATTCTTGGAAAGTCAATGATACGAACGTGATTAACGGGACCAAGACTTTAA